>NZ_CATQFV010000047.1:0-267 GCF_958267435.1 Neisseria benedictiae | reverse complement strand
TGGTGGCGTCAATGACGGCGGCGGATGCTTTCTCTACTTTTAAGCCTTTTTCGGTCAGTTGGCGGTTAATCAGTTCCAACAGTTCAAACAGGGTATTGTCTTGAGCCAGCCAGTTGCGGTAGCGGCATAAAGTACTGTAATCAGGGATGCTCAGTTCGTCAAAGCGGCAAAACAGGTTGAAATCGATGCGGGTGATGAGGCTGTGTTCGAGTTCGGGATCGGAGAGGCTGTGCCATTGTCCGAGTAGGACGGCTTTGAACATGGACA
>NZ_CATQFV010000046.1:0-470 GCF_958267435.1 Neisseria benedictiae | reverse complement strand
TCCCTTGACGAAAAAAATGATGAAATTACGGATACTAAAACTAAGGTCGTATCCCCCCTACTCTCCCTAAGCTAGGAGATGAAACAGCGTATCGGTCCCCTACCGGTTGAATTTTCCTAAAAAAAGCGACGTAACCAGCATCAACATATATAAGAACAGCACAAATAGCATCAATACATCAGGCAACGAAAAAAGTCAGAAAAATGCACTTAGTAGTGTTTGGATATCTTTTGTTTTGTGCTGTTAGTATTGCTTCTTTCTGTGTTTGCAGTTTAGCAGTTGTACAGTTTTACAGTAAGGTTTAAACAATGACTAATTTATTTTTAAATGCTGATATTGTAGAGGATAAAAATGACCAAAGTCCTTTCAGTAACATTTTTGATTTTTTAGCGAGCCTTTTCATTTTCCCGGCGAGATCGGAAATGGCAGCGGTACTTTGGCCGCCGATATGCTTAAGTTCAGTAACCTTA
>NZ_CATQFV010000045.1:0-1059 GCF_958267435.1 Neisseria benedictiae | reverse complement strand
GTTCCGGTTGCAGAACCAGTATTGCGACCGTGAGACGGGGCTGCATTACAACTTCTTCAGGTACTATGAGCCGGAATGTGGAAGATTCATCAACCAAGACCCGATTGGGTTGTTTGGGGGGAGTAATTTTTATGCGTTTGCACCGAATACTACGAAATGGATAGATACATTAGGTTGGTTTAAATATCATGGGAATTGGTGTGGACCAGACTGGACAGGGGGGAGAGAAGAGCAATACAGTAAGCTTCGAGACAATAACGGTTATTATGCTGAACCAATGGGGGTATTGGATACGGCTTGCAGGCAACATGACATTTGTTATGCTAAGTGTAGGGAACAATTCTCATGTTCAGGATTAGAAAAATATAACTGTATGGTAAGGTGTGATGACACTCTTGTGAATACATCTAAAAATATCCAACATGATCCTAATTCTTCTTCTATAAAACGTTGGGGGCTTGAAAAGGCAATTTCACAACACTATGGACCAGAAAATAATACTAATACTTGCCAAAACCCACCATCCCTCGATAAAACAATTAAAAAAACGTCTAAAAATCATAGGTGATATTATGAAAATTTATAAATATATTAGTATTTTTTTATTATATTTATTTATATATATAATTTTATTTATAATAAACCCTTGGATTTTGGAATTAATTAATATTACTATAACACTTCCATGGTCAATTATTGAAGAAGATATTATTACTCATTTAGGACTAAATCTGAATCCTACTATTGATAATATCTTTTATCGAAGAATAATACACTTTGCTTACGGATCAATTAGTTTTTTTATAAATATATTTCTTTTATACAAACTTATATATAAGCTTAAAAAAATTTTCAAACTATCCAAACTTAATTAAGTTTCGAATATTATGCTTTTACAAGTGTAGCAAGCCGTAGTCCCTATAAAACCTCCAATCCTGACATAGGGTGCGTGCGGTACGCATACACACGGGTTCTGCTTTTCAAATGCCCCATCCCCAACAGGAGCAAGCCGCCATGGCATTCAATAAAATCGCCCGTAAAAGCAGTGACTTCAGGATC
>NZ_CATQFV010000044.1:0-165 GCF_958267435.1 Neisseria benedictiae | reverse complement strand
TCGGTCATCTCGCGCGGAATGCCGATTTGGTCGGTATGGAAATAGGCGAGGTATTGCGCTTCGTCTTGGTTGTTGTGGAAGACTTGGGCTAGGGGTTCGTAGCTGTCTTGGTCGGTGTAGATATAGGTGTAGCTGCCTTTGTAGGTGTACTCCTGAAGTAATCGC
>NZ_CATQFV010000043.1:0-3048 GCF_958267435.1 Neisseria benedictiae | reverse complement strand
GTTCCGGTTGCAGAACCAGTATTGCGACCGTGAGACGGGGCTGCATTACAACTTCTTCAGGTACTATGAGCCTGATGCGGGTAGGTTTGTGAATCAGGATCCGATTGGGTTGGAAGGCGGCTTTAACGTTTATCAGTTTGCACCGAATGTAAAGGGGTGGGTTGATCCATTAGGGTTAGCTAGAAAACCAATTAGCAGTAGGCTACCAGAAGGTAGTAGAACAGGGCAATTTGGGCCAAAAAATGGAAAATTAACAAAATTAGATCCCAAAACAGGTAAACCTATACAAATTAGAAGCTATGATGCAAAAGGAAACCCCGTAAAAGACATCGACTTTGGTCATAACCATGGTTTTGGAGACCCTCATGCACATGACTGGAAATATCCATCAGATAAAGCACCAAATAAAGTCCGAGGAGAAGGACGAGTATTAACAAAAATGGAAAAATTTAACTTAAGATTTGGCAAATGTGCACAAGTATTCCCTGGATTAAGTAGCTTAACAACCAGATTTATAAGTGGAGTAAGTCTTTTGTTATTACCTAATTCAATTAGCCAATGTCAAGATTTAGATTTTTCCATGAAAAATCCAGATAAATGTGGAGCAAAAAAGAAATGAATATACATGACAAGGAAATTATTGGTTTTTTATATAAGAAAAATGATCAATTACTCGTATTACTTTCATCTGATGAAAATAATATCTTTTTTAAATCAGTAATTTTTTTTCATTTTAACAACGTTTCGGACCAAAATATTATTTTTGATATATATGAATGGGGAAAAGAAGATATTCCAAATGAAATTATTAAACTTTTTCCTTGTATAAATCCCTTTATAGAAGATAAAGAAATATATAATTTTTATTATATAAATTCGTCTGTTGGGCTAGAGGGTATTGTTATCACTAAAAAATAACATTTCTGTGCAAAATATCGTCATGCTGAAATACTACTGACGTCTAAAGAGACCGTAACCTACGATAACCGGCTATTACTACGACGGCTTCGGCAACCTGATCCACCGCGAGCTGGCCGACGGCGAAGTGCAAAACTACTTCTACGATCTGCATGACCAACTGGTTAAAACCGAAATCTTCAAAAAAGACGGCAGCAAAGAAACTTGGGCCTACACCTACGATGCCTTGGGCAGAAGGATAGGCAAAGGCCGTCTGAAAAGCGAAGAAGTTTCAGAAACGTCATTCCCGCATGATTTAAGCGGGAACGGCCTCGAAGAGGAAACCGGGTTTGTTTGGGACGGCAGCCATTTGCTGCAGGAAGTCTACCCGGACGGCAGGTATACCTATCTCTACACCGACCAAGACTCCTACGAGCCTTTGGCGCAGGTCCGCAATTGGACAACCGAAGACGGCGAAAGTAGACAACAAATCCACTACTTCCACTGCGACCAAATCGGCATCCCGAGAGAGATGACCGATAAGGACGGCAATCTGGTTTGGTTCGGCGATTATTACGGTTGGGGCAAACTGAAGAGCGAAACGAACGTAACGGGAACGGCTCACCAACCCTTCCGCCTGCAGAACCAGTATTGCGACCTTGAAACGGGGTTGCACTACAACTTCTTCAGGTATTATGAGCCGGAATGTGGAAGATTTATCAACCAGGATCCGATTGGGTTGTTTGGGGGAAGTAATTTTTATGCGTTTGCCTTCAATATATCTCGTTGGCTTGATCCATTAGGTCTAAAAGGAAAGTCAAAACGATCATGCGAAGAGATTGGGCAAGATATTGATAGATTAATTAATAGAGATAAACGGAAATGTAACAATGGTGGCACTCATGGTTTGCGCCATAGGTTCAATGAACAAATTAATGGTCTCAATGGTCCTGGTACCCAGTCGTGGAAAACACATGAACAGGAGATCAAGAATCAACAGAAAAACCTTAGAGACCGTTTGCAGGAGTGGAACGATTCAGGTTGTGGAAGTCCACCTTCTGGGGCGTGGAAGTGGGCGACAAAACCAGTTCCTCAGCCTAAACAGTGGAAAAATCCTGCTGTTCCGAGGTCTACTGTAGAAACAGGAGCAAAAGTTGTTGCTGGAGCTGGAGCTGCATATATAGTTTATCGAATTGTTCGGTTTTTGCCTTCTTTACTCCCTCCTTTATGGGGAACAATTCCTGCAAATGCTGCCATACCTTAAAATGTAGAAAGTAAGACATGAATAAAAACAATCTAATTTTATTAATTAAAAATCAAATGTCAGATAAACAAAAAAATGAAAATGCTTTACATTTAAATACACTTTTACTAAGCTCAATAGAAAATCCTAGTATAGATAATGATTGTTTCATAGAATTATTTAGCTATTACTCTAACATATCACAAGGAGAAGTAAGTGAACTATTTAATTTACTACAATCTTTAACCAAAAATGAAATCAATATAATTTATGATTTTTTAGAATATATTTCTAAATTTATCAAAGATTTAGGATTAAATTATGAATTTGATAAATTTCTTATGGAGGTAAAATATATACAAGAACGAAATTGTCTAGAAGAAAAAATTAAGCCTACTTTCCCAATTTTCAAAGTTGATAAAAATAACATCATAAGTTTTGATGATAGTGATAACTTTTATATATTTTCAATAATGCAACTATCTACTAAAACTTGGATTGAGATAACATATGATGATTTTCTCTCAATACTTGAATCACTAGAGTGGCAAGCCTTTACTAATAAGGCTATATTATATTTTACTCCTTGCTGTTTAAAATATATTTTTGCTAATTTATCTAAATTTTATTTATATGGTTACGTTGTTGACTTTTTATATATTGCCCTAAGAAACCAAAGTACGATATTTAACACTACTCAAATCAACTTAATTATTAATTTTTTTAAATTAATCCAAAATTTTAACCAGGAAATTAGTGTTGAAACACACAAAAAAATAACAAGTACTATCCAACTTTATTTATAACTTCCGGGCCGCAAAGGGGTGTTGTCGCGTACCGCCACAGCATCACCTGCTTCGACTACAACGGAAACGGCCAAATCATCGCCCGGCACCAATGGAAAGTGC
>NZ_CATQFV010000042.1:0-703 GCF_958267435.1 Neisseria benedictiae | reverse complement strand
ATACGCCTACGACCCGTTCGGAAGACGCCTTTCCAAAGAACGCCAAGACAAACTCGCCCGGACGAGCACCGACCCCAAACGCACCCACTTCGTCTGGGACGGCAGCCGCCTATTGCAGGAGTACACCTACAAAGGCAGCTACACCTATCTCTACACCGACCAAGACAGCTACGAACCCCTAGCCCAAGTCTTCCATAACAACCGAGACGAAGCACAATACCTCGCCTATTTCCACAACGACCAAATCGGCATCCCGAGGGAGATGACCGACATCCACGGCAATCTTTTATGGTACGGCGAATACACCGCCTGGGGTCGTCTGAAAAAGGACGGGCGGGTTTACAAGAACGCGCATCAGCCGTAGCGTTCCGGCTTCCCGAAATTCAAGAAAAAAGGCTTGAAAGAGAACTTTCGTTTTCCGCAAGGTTGCAAACTGGAACAACAAAATAACCGCCTGTATTTCCCGAAAATCGGCTGGATTCGCTATCGCAACAGCCGCGATGTCGTCGGCGAAATTAAAAACGTAACCGTCAGCCAAAAGTGCGGTCGTTTTTTTCGGTATTATGTAGCAGTTGCACAAAGACCAAAATTTAAACAAAACCCTAATACCTGTCTTCTAGAGTCGATATACTCCCTTGACGAAAAAAATGATGAAATTACGGATACTAAAACTAAGGTCGTATCCCCCCTACTCTCCCTAAGC
>NZ_CATQFV010000041.1:0-719 GCF_958267435.1 Neisseria benedictiae | reverse complement strand
AATATGATTAATCATATTGAAAAATATATAGGCACTATTTCTCATGGCTCGAAAAGCGATTCGGGAAGTCAGTACAAATTAAATATCGCAGCTATTCCCTCTTCCCCTAACAGGGATTTAAAAACTTATATTACTTTAGGGTTAAGCAAATATAATCTGAATTATAAAAGCAGATTTGAAATACTTTTTGTATGTTCTTTAAAATATGATGAAAATCAGATTTTTCCATTTTTAAGATGGTTGGCGGAAACCATCATTGAGAACAAAAAAATTCTTCTTCGAGGGCAGGTTATTTATTTGCCTAGAAGCATTGCTGATTCAACAAAAATGGACGCACTGTATGTTTCCGCCCCATTTTATTTCGACGATGATTTCCAAGTCTGTTATGGCGAACACTACAATGTCGTTTTCCCTTTGCTTGTCCCCTTGTATAAACAGGAAGCAGAATTGGTAGAAAAGAAAGGTTGGAATGCTTTTGAGCAGTTCTTGCTGGATAATGAAGTTGGCAACCTTTCGGATATGAATAGGAAACCGTTTGTTTGGTAAGGGCTTTCTTAAATTTGATTAAAGGTCGTCTGAAACCGTGTTTAACTTTCAGACAACCTTTCCTTCATTTGAAACAGGATATTGAAAACTAAGTTCTTCAAAAATCCTACACCTGCTCCTTCCACGGCAGCACCTTGGTCAAAACGGCAGACGGCTACAAAGCCATCGCCCAT
>NZ_CATQFV010000040.1:0-197 GCF_958267435.1 Neisseria benedictiae | reverse complement strand
GTAGCCGCCCACGCGGTAATCGCTGCGGCTGCCGGCGAATTTTCCGCCGACGCGTTTGATCCAGACGTTGTTGTCTTCCTGCGGCGTTCCGTCGGCGTGGATTTCGCCCATACGCTGCACCAGCGTTTCATCGGAAACCGCGTTCAACTGATATAACGCCTCGCCGAAAAGGACGCCGCTCGATGCGCCCGTCGACA
>NZ_CATQFV010000039.1:0-497 GCF_958267435.1 Neisseria benedictiae | reverse complement strand
CTGACTTCCCGAATCGCTTTTCGAGCCATGAGAAATAGTGCCTATATATTTTTCAATATGATTAATCATATTACTTTTTAAATCTACTATCATTGTCTTTTCCTGAACGATTACAATGGCGGCATTCCAACCCTGTCCCAGAATTAAAATCATTAATCAGTTCTTTTCTATTGGCATGATTTTTATCTCGGTTATTCCAAGAAGGATTATGACTTACGTCCCAACCATCTTTGGTATTTCTATTTTCTCTATTATGTGGATTTCCATGTACATCTTTACCACATGTTGGACATTGTTTCGTATTAGGTTTACTGCCATCTTTGGCAGCATCCCAAGCATTTTCAACAGTTGATTTTCGAAACCCTGATGGTCTGTCAGTATTAAAGTTTTTATTGCCACTATACGGACACTCATTATGAACCCACACCCCTTCCGTTTCCGCCTGACTGCCCTTGACGAAGTAAGTATGCCAATCGGCAACGGTCAGATTGTAGGCT
>NZ_CATQFV010000038.1:0-426 GCF_958267435.1 Neisseria benedictiae | reverse complement strand
GATAACGCACCTTTTGGGAAAATTGATTTTATTCTTAATGAGCTTGCAAATTATGGTTCAGTAATGATAAGAAAAATTTATGGGAATTGGAAAAGTGAACAATTAAAAGGTTGGGAAGCTGTCTTATTGGATTATGCTCTAGCACCTGTTCAACAGTTTGATTATACAAAGGGTAAGAATGCAACGGATATGGCGATGACCATAGATGTAATGGATTTATTATTTCAAGATAAAATAGACGTTTTTTGCATTGTTTCTTCCGATTGTGATTTCACACCGTTAGCAATGAGAATAAAAATGGAAGGGAAACAAGTCATTGGTTTTGGCGAACATAAAACACCTAAGTCGTTAGTTGCTGCATGTAGCAAATTTTTATTTTTAGATGCAAGTTTTGATAAAAGTAGTGGGACAAATGCTCAACCAGCT
>NZ_CATQFV010000037.1:0-183 GCF_958267435.1 Neisseria benedictiae | reverse complement strand
CGCCTACGACAAAGCCGGCAACCTGATCCAAAGCGCCGACCAAAGAAGCGGCGTCCTTCATTACGTTTACGACAAAATCGGACGGATTCAGGAAGCCCGCAACAGCCAAACCGGCCGCAGCGAAACCTTCGCCTTCGACCCCGCCCACAACATCCTTTCCGACAAAACAGCCGAAGGGAAGGG
>NZ_CATQFV010000036.1:0-1382 GCF_958267435.1 Neisseria benedictiae | reverse complement strand
TAACCGTGATTAAAAGGCTCTTGAGATGATGGATTTCTATTTCTATGTCGGTCTTTCCGTTCCGATCATCATTGCCGCCATCCTGTTCAAGGATTGATATTCAAAACGGTTAGGCAGATAATCCGACTTCCGAACAACAAAAAAGGAAGTTGAAATCATGTTTATTACTGAAGCGCAATTGGCTCTATATAAATACCAAGATGGTACTGAATATTTTAATAAAACTATGGCAGAAATTTTTTCTGTTGAATTGCTTAAATATTCTAAAAAACAACATTTTTATGTTGTCGAGTGTATATCTTGGTTTTTAAATAAAAAATTATCTTCCAATGTTTGGAAGATTTATTTTAATGATGAATCAGTTGCAATAATAAAAATATCTGATTTAAATAAATTGAGTAACTGTCGTGATATTGAGATACAAACATTCAATTTTGATATTAAACCTGATGCTATTTTCAGTTCCTAGTTATGCTGAAATTAGGAAGTATCCTATCGGAAATTCTAGCGTTAATTTAGAAATTAATCATAGTAAATCTGTAGTTACAGATTTCAGAGTAGATGGACAACGTTTCTCAGGTCGTATTATAGAACCGGCCATCATCGAACACTCTCCCACCGGACTCCGCTCCGCCTCCACTCTCCCCGCCACAATAGAAAGTACCGTATCCCGCGAAGCCGTACTAGCCGGATCATACGGTCTATTCAAAAAAGGCGCATCCTTCGCCATTAGAGGCGCGAATTACGTAGGCTGGGCACTGCTCGCCAAAGACGTATACGACCTACTCAAAGAAGACGTAGAAGCACAAGGATACGTCTTCGATGCAACAAAACAAGAATTCTTAAAAACCTACGCCGCAAAAATCTGTATCTGGCATAGAGAAGGTAGATACGGAGTAGATGAACACGTAGTTACTCCAATATGCGAAGGCGTAGACTCTTCAATTATGAGGCATTATCCCAATTTACCCAAAGACTTACAGACCCTAATGGATGAGAAACTTCATTCAATGGCTCAAGCCTATTGGCCAAAGAGAAAAGCACAACTTATTGAACTTGAGGGACCAGGTGGTTTTGGCTATCCGAGAGGATTTGTACTAGATGAATGTAATTTCAACTGGAACGGCGGCACATGCTCAGTAGTCAAGAACGGAGATTACAGATCAGGCGTTTCTTTTTCATTAAGAATGAATGAAAAATATCAAGAACAACTGACAAAACAGCAATTTGAACAAATAGCCCAAAGAAAAATCGACCAAAACCCGACACCTTTTATCAAAGCAAATCCCGATTTACAGATAAAAGAACAAGTCAAAATCGAAAACGGCAAAATCGTAACGCTTGGCCCCGTAACAGGCGAAGACGGAAAGCCCAAGCAGATA
>NZ_CATQFV010000035.1:0-6161 GCF_958267435.1 Neisseria benedictiae | reverse complement strand
GCACCAACCGTTCCGGTTGCAGAACCAGTATTGCGACCGTGAGACGGGGCTGCATTACAACTTCTTCAGGTATTACGAACCGAACATCGGGCGGTTTGTGAATCAGGATCCGATTGGGTTGGAAGGCGGCTTTAACGTTTATCAGTTTGCACCGAATGTAAAGGGGTGGGTTGACCCGTTAGGATTATTCGGCTTTGCAGGAACTATTCCCAGTTCTGGCGGCTTTGGCAGTTCAGTAGCAACTACTGGGCATCAACATGCTGCGGCTGCTAACAATGCAGCGGCTGCGATTGTTGCTTCCCGGTCAAAATCGCATACTGCTGTTGGGCGATGCAATAAAGACGAGCAAGACCCTTGTTCACAATTTCCCACAAAAAATGCAGCTAGAACTATTGCCTTAAAAGAAGCTGGTATTCCAACAAGTTCAACCCCTATTGCACAAAATATAATACCTAACTGGGAACAATATATGTATAAAAATCCAAATGGTTCACGAACACCACTCATTGTTTCACACCATCCCTCTGATGCAAATCATCCTTGTCCACACTGGCATGTAGGTACCGCAAAAATGGATGGAAATCTTGTTCAAAAAAGAAAAAATGGGAATGGTACATTTTCTTGGAAATACTACAAAGATAATGTAACTGTACAACATAGGAAATAGTATTATGACTGCCTTAAAAGATAAGATTTTTACTTTAAAACAGAATAATTTAATAAAAAAAATGAAAGAAAATTATTTTTTGAATAGTTTGATTTTGAATTCTGAAAAATTTATTCCATATCCATTTTCGTGTGAAATAATCAATCGTGTTTTCGTATCCTATAAAAGTATAGAATTATCAAAAGTAAATTTTAGCTTATCGATAAAAAATGAAATATTAAATTTTTTTATACCAGAGGAAAATAATATTATATATGTATACTTTTATGGTGGAATAAATGATTCAGCTAAAACACCAATAGAATTATTCCCTTTATTTATTATTAAAAGAAAAAATATTAGTAATTGGCTAGAATTAATAAACAAGCCTAATTTTTACTGTTTAAAATTTTTTAATAATAAAATAGATAAAATTATTGATATATCTCTACTCGACAATGAAGAAAATGTGTTATCTGTTTCCGTTGGAGTGAAAGAATAGCTTTTAAAATAAAAAACTATCTATAAATAGCAAATTATTAAGCAAACGTAGGTTGATTCAAGCCCTAATGCTCCTGCAAGGTCGTATGAACGGCAAGTTCAGCAAAAGACTCTCCCCTAAAACCTGTTTGTCCTGTAAGGGTGCCGTCGCCGCCGGCCGCCCGGTCAATCCAATACACGGGCTGTGACCTTTGCAAAATCCCCCCAAAATCCCCTAAATTACCACCAAGACATTTAGGGGATTTCTCATGAGCACCTTGTTCCGGCAAACCGCACAAGCCATGATTGCCAAACACATCGACCGCTTCCCACTATTGAAGTTGGATTAGGTGATTGATTGGCAGCCTATCGAACACTACCTGAACCGTCAAAGAACCCGTTACCTTATACCCGTACCGATGAGGAAGGCTATATCGAGAAACTGCATATCATCCCCGCCAATACCCATGAGTGCAACCACCTCTCGCCTTTGCTGGAAGGGATAGCCAAAAATACGACCGTCTATGCCGACAAAGGCTACGACAGTGCGTAAAACCGGCAACATCTGGAAGAGCATCAGTTGTTAGACGGCATTATGCGCAAAGCCCACCGCAACCGTCCGCTGACGGAAGTGCAAACCAAACGCAACCGATATTTGTCGAAAACCCGTTATGTGGTCGAACAAAGCTTCGGTACGCTGCACCTTAAGTTCCGCTATGCGCGGGCAGCCTACTTCGGACTGCTCAAAGTGAGTGCGCAAAGCCATCTGAAGGCGATGTGTTTGAACCTGTTGAAAGCCGCCAACAGGCTAAGTGTGTCTGCCTTAGTTACACGCTCATAAAACGGACGCGGCAATTATGGCAATTGTGGAGGTAATTTAAAAGAGAATCCTTCAGGCTTCTCTTTTTTATATTCTTACCAGTTTAGCTGTTTTACATTTTAGCAGTTGCGCAGTTTCACAGTCGTATAACTTTGCTAAATTTATAGTTGCAATGTACTAGCTTTAATGAAATAATATATTTAAATTAATTTTGAGGTGTACACTTGCCTGCACCCTACCCAAAGGTCTATAAGATGATTATTTCTTTTCTGAATCAGAAAGGCGGAACAGGTAAAACGACCGTCAGTACCAATGTTGCCGCAGAATTGGCCTACCGTGGTTTTAAAACACTGTTTGTAGATGCAGACCCGCAAGGCACGGCGATGCGCGGAGCCAGTGAACGTCCCGAAGACAAACCCCTACTCTACAATGTTATCGGTATGCCCAATACCAGCATTTCCCAGCAGATTCCCAAAATGCAGGAAGAAAACGGCTACGATTTCGTTATTATCGACGGCCCGCCCCGCATGACTTCCTTGGCTAAAAACATCATCATCACCAGTGATGTTATCGTGATGCCTATGCGGGCATCAGGATACGACGAATGGGCAACTAAGGAGATGGAAGAGCTCGTAGATGAAGCACGGAATTTCAAACCATCTATTATCTCCGCAATCTGTTTCAATGCTTTTGCCAAAAACACCAAGGTTGCAAAGGGCATCTTTCAGGATATTAAAGAGAAAGATTGGTCTTTTTTCGACACACTTATCTCTTCCCGAGCTATTTTTGCAGATGCCGGAACAAGGGGTTTGTCCGTCCGAGAAGTCGATCCGCGCTCTCCTGCCGTAACTGAAATAGAAAACCTTGTTAATGAAATTCTTGCTTTAAGAAAGGACAAATAAATGGCTGTTAAAGAAAAAGATATGTCTGCTTGGCTGTCCGGCAATACGGCAGAAGATGAAAAACCGGCGGAACAATCCCCTCAACCTCAAGAAGAAAAACCGAACTTTAATACAATGGAAGAGCGTCAGGCCCGCCTTACCGTCCCCATCCCCGTTTCCATGCACGTCAGGGTTAAAATTCATTGTGCAAGACACGGTATCACCCAAAACGATATGGTTGCTCAAGCCGTCAGAGAGTATTTGGAACGAAACGGAAGTTGAAATCCGAGTACGAGTATCGGAGGCTAATGAAAATAATCAAGCCTCCAACATTCCCTCTATTGCACCGTAAGCATCCAGAAAACCTATTGCAGACGATGGTTGGAGATCCGATAACGGATTTGAGTGCAAGGCAGTTGAATATTCTGAGGTAACTGGTTGAATACCATTCAAAGATATTCACTGTCAGCCTTCTGATGAGCGAACACGGACTATCGGATGTCACCGTCCGAAAGGATTTGAAAGTTTTGTCTATTCGTGGGTTTCTAACTACCCAATTCAAAGATGGATATACCTTAGAGTACATCGTATCGGATGGTTTGCTTGAACGTCTAGTGGTAAGTTGCGAATAAAAACTACCGCATAATCAGATTGTGTGATGTTTTTTTTGTAGTTACAAGAACAGATTATCGACAAATTTAAAATTTTGCGTATATTTCAAATTAACCTTGGCTGTGTTTTGATATTAGGTTGATACAGGATTTAAGAAGGAATCATGAAATACATGATTCCTTTTCGTTTGCCTATATTAAAAAATAAAGAATAGGGGTTGTTTTTTAATTTTAATCTTTTAACACCTTTTCTATTTTTTAGCAGTCTTTTTATTTGTCTAGTGTTCTGTATTTAAATGGGTTTATCTCGCCATCATGGCATATATCACACCGTTTATCGGGCAACATCACACCGTTTGTCGTTTTATTTGACACCGTTTGCCGTGTAATTCAGCACCGTCTATCAGGAAATAGCACACCGTTTTGCAGGTATATCGCACCTTTTGGCGTGCAAGACTAAACAGATGGGAAAATAGACATATCACACCTGTTTTCGTGTAAAACAAGCTGTGAACAACATATCTGACATTGATATAACACCATTTATCGTGCTTGAAAAATTCCTCCTAGTTATTAATTTAATTAATTGATGTATATAGATTTTATTCTAAATAATCGGCAATACTGCCTTCAATATCACACCATATAATGTGCTAAATTTCATCAAAAATTTTTGTTAGCTGGAACCCTACCTGTAGGTGTGGTGGGCCGTTAACACGTAGGACGAATGTCCAAGTACCGCTAAGAAGGCGTTAATGAATGTCCTCAAAAATAAGGGCAGCACACATAGCAGTGTGCCTTTTAATGTAAGGTTCCGGATTGATTGTCTTGCAAATGTGATTTCAGCCAAAGATATAACACCGTTTTTCGTGCTTAAAAAATTCACTTATGCTGCTATTTTAATATATTGATATGTATATATTTTTATAAAAATTCTGTATAAACACCCTCAATATAACACCTTTTGGTGTGCAAGATTTCTTACCGGTTGAAACCCGTCGCTTGGACATTCGTTCTTTTCTAAATCAGGATGATGCTTTATGTGCTGCCCTTTAAAAACTTATATAACACCGTTTGGCGTGCAACAGTCTTGGGGTTAACCCTTGAATAACAAAAAAATAGAGTGAGTTTTTCATTTTAGTCTTTTAATCCCTTTCTCTTTTCGGTCTGTATATTTCAAAAGAATATATTGAATTTCAAAGATATTGCTGTTGTAAGTTAGGATATATCACACCGTTTATCGGGCAATATCATACCTTTTGTCGTTTTATTTGACACCGTTTACCGTGCAATGCAGCACCGTCTGTCGGGAAATGGCACACCGTTTTGCAGGTATATCACACCTTTTAGCGTGCATAAGGTTCAAGAATCAACTGATCATTTGACACCCTAATCATACAAAGGTAGCATATTGTTTTTATTTAGCGGAACCATCTGTTATGGCTGTTAAAAACCTTGTTGTTAAAGACAATGCGTTAATCAATGCCAGCTACAATCTTGAACTGGTGGAGCAGAGGTTAATACTGTTGTCCATTATTGAGGCTAGGACTACGGGAAAGGGGATTACCGCAAACGACAGGTTGACCATTACAGCCAGCAGTTACATGAATAATTTCCATACCAACCGCAATACGGCGTATAAGGCTTTGAAAGATGCCTGTAACAACCTTTTTGAACGCCAATTCAGTTTTATCGAAAAAACACCAAAAGGGGAAAAGGTAGTACGGACAAGGTGGGTATCTCAGGTCGCCTATATTGAACAACAGGCAACGGTAGAGTTAGTTTTTGCACCAAATGTTGCCCCTTTGATTACGATGCTAGAAAAAAACTTCACAAGCTACGAGCTTGATCAGGTCTCATCGTTGAGCAGTAAATACGCGGTGCGGCTCTACGAAATTATTATTTCATGGCGTGC
The DNA here is from genome assembly GCF_958267435.1 of Neisseria benedictiae. Lineage (NCBI taxonomy): Bacteria > Pseudomonadati > Pseudomonadota > Betaproteobacteria > Neisseriales > Neisseriaceae > Neisseria > Neisseria benedictiae. The sequence goes on along the minus strand of NZ_CATQFV010000035.1, from coordinate 808 downwards.
AGCCGGTAAGACACCGATGTTCAGTACAATGGAGTTGCGCGAACGTTTGGGTGTGATGCCTGACGAGTATCAAAAAATGGAGCTATTCAAACGTAAGGTTTTGGATTTCGCCATCAAGCAGATCAATGATAAAACGGATATTTCCATTACCTACGAGCAGCATAAAGAAGGACGAAAAATTGTAGGTTTTACATTCTCAATCCTACATAAAATAGGGTCGAAAGACATCCCTCTTGAAAATCAATCGGAACTTTTTGCCGGAATGACTGATTTGGAAGCCGGAACGATACGGGTCAGGGCGGAAGCATATATCGCTTCGCTCATTGCAAAAGGTCAGAACGTGACTAAAGCCCATAGGCTAAATATTCTGAAAAAAGCCGTAGAGGAACGTTGGGGATTTGAAGATGCGGCTAAAGATAATAGGGTCAAAAATCCTGAAAACAAAAATGCAAAAGTCGTTTTAACCGAATGGGAAAAGATTTCTAATGGCACACGTTTTAAGGACAAGGATGGAACAATTTGGGTTAAAGATTCAGGTATGCTTAGGACTGAAGGGACAAACAGGTGGATAGCCGATTCTCAGATTGCCAGATTATTTCCTATGTTAACTGTGATGGTTGAGGAAGGTATTTAACCCGGCAACTCGCGTATTCTACCTGTTTTGCGGTACGGAAACCAATTGAACCTGCTTTACGCTACAATAGAAGATTGCAATTTTGGCGGATGTACCATGAACGATTACACAGCCATGCCGTCTGAAGACGGAGGAATCGGCTCATTGTCGCTTCCGCCGCACTCAATGGAGGCG
>NZ_CATQFV010000034.1:0-236 GCF_958267435.1 Neisseria benedictiae | reverse complement strand
GTCTGCATATGGCGGGCAGCAGGTTTTTTATAGCCGGTATTTTTAACCCAATCCCATTTGGTCGGGTTAAGTTCTACTTTTTTACCTCTCCAAACCGTACCTGCGGCCTCTGCTACGGCAAGAGCAGTTTGGGCTGTTGCAGTTATATTCGGATGGGCATCAGCCCATTGTCTGGCGGAATTGATACCGTCTTTTACCGCAAAAGCACTGTCCTGTAATAGGCTCGCGGCAGCAAG
>NZ_CATQFV010000033.1:0-489 GCF_958267435.1 Neisseria benedictiae | reverse complement strand
CGTGCTTTCTGCAATTTGGAATACTTTGTTTTCCGCCTCATCCAAAAGCTGCCCCGCGTCCCTGCCTTGCGGATTGTAGGCGCTGCGTGCGATTTCCGTTCCCACTTCGGCGAGTTGGCGCATAATGGAACGCTCGCGCACGATTTCGGCATAACGCCGGATGTTGGCGGCAGACGGGGTGTTTTGCGCCAGGGAAATCAGATATTCGAATCCGCCTGCCGCTTCCAGCTCTTCGTTCCGCTGCAAATCCTCCTGAACCGTGATGACATCGGCAGGACGGCTCTCATTGATCAATTTGGCAATGGATCGGAAAATCAGGCGGTGTTCATGCCGGTAGAAATCCTCTCCCGAAACCACATCGGCAATCCTGTCCCATGCCGGATTTTCCAGCATCAAACCGCCCAAAACAGACTGCTCCGCCTCCATTGAGTGCGGCGGAAGCGACAATGAGCCGATTCCTCCGTCTTCAGACGGCATGGCTGTGTAATC
>NZ_CATQFV010000032.1:0-133938 GCF_958267435.1 Neisseria benedictiae | reverse complement strand
ACATACCCGCACCGATGAGGAAGGCTATATCGAGAAACTGCACATCACCCCAGCCAATACCCATGAGTGCAAACACCTGTCGCCTTTGTTGGAAGGTCTGCCCAAAGGTACGACCGTCTATGCCGACAAAGGCTATGACAGTGAGGAAAACCGGCAACATCTGGAAGAGCATCAGTTGTTAGACGGCATTATGCGCAAAGCCCACCGCAACCGTCCGCTGACGGAGGCGCAAACCAAACGCAACCGGTATTTGTCGAAGACCCGTTATGTGGTCGAACAGAGCTTTGGTACGTTGCCCCGTAAATTCCGCTATGCTCGGGCGGCCTATTTTGGTCTGCTCAAAGTGAGTGCGCAAAGCCATCTGAAGGCGATGTGTTTGAACCTGTTGAAAGCCGCCAACAGGCTAAGTGCGCCTGTTGCTGCTTAAAAGGCGGTCGGATGCCTGATTATCGGGTATCCGGGGAGGATTAAGGGGGTATTGGGGTAGAATCAGTGGATATTTGAAACAAAAACAGCCGAAAACCTGTGTTGGGGTTTCGGCTGTCGGGGGAAAAGGAATTTTGCAAAGGTCTCAAACCGACAAAATCATTCCGCCATTGACCGTGTATTTGCGGTTTTAGGGATGGGGTAGCTGGTATTTTTTGCGGGTTAAAGTGGAACAGTGCAGATTGGCGGGATGAAGCCCGCCATTCAGGTTTGCGAACGCCCTGTACGTTGCGGATGTGTATTTGGAATCGGCAGGGAATTTGAATTTGAATTGGTAAAAGCGGTATGGAACGATGAGATTCGGCCCGCCGCATCCTTAAAAACGCATCGGGTTGCGGACATAAATCGGCAAAATGGTTGTCATCGTTAAGCGGGAATGCCGTTCTACCGTTTGTGTTTTTGCATTAATAAGGATGGTGCGGATTGGTGGAATTGGTGGGATAAAGCCCGCCTTACGAAAATGTCCTGCGGATTTATGTTTTTACCGAAACTAAAAATAATCGGCGCAACCCTGCAATCTGCTGGAAACGGTCTGCCGTTACAACCCAGTTTTGTTTTTGAGGGGGAGTTTGACATGGGGTTTGGCGGGTTTCGGGGCTTCTTTCAAACCGAGTTCGATTTGCTGGGCTTCGCTCAAGAGGTTGCTCCAGTCGCCTTTTTTGTACCACTCGCGCCCGTCCAGCTCGATGGGGTGTTGGATGCGCTCGCAGCCGTTGCCGCACTGCAAATCGTCTTCGCGGCAATATTTGTCGCACCCCCAGCAGATGCGCTCGGGGTTTTTGGGGAATATGGGGAATTTTTTCGCCATGATATGTGCCTCGTTTTTTTTATTGGATGAAATTATAGGGGATGCGGCGGCAACGGTTTCGGGTTTATACGTTTTTTACGCGCAGGGGTTAAGGTTTGTGAAATACCGTATGAGGCGGTGTCGGTATTTTATACGGTAAATGTGTCAAGCGCGGGGGTGTTTTTTGGGGATAAGGTGGGGGAGTTGGTAGGATGGGTGGATGGGTGGGCTGAAGCCCACCGCTACGGCTTTCTATAAAAATACCTAAACCGTCATTCCCACGAACCTACATTCCGTCATTCCCACGAAAGTGGGAATCTAGGACTCGGGACTAGAGAAACCTTTTTACCCGATAAGTTTCCGTGCTGACAGGTCTGGATTCCCACTTTCGTGGGAATGACGGCGGAGGGTGGATGATGCCGTCTGAAACTTCACCATTTCCGTCATTCCCGCAACCCTTCGCCATTCCCGTGAAACCGGGAATCTAGAACCTCAAACTTTCAGATAATCTTTAAATATTGCCGCTGCCCGAAGGTCTGGATTCCCACTTTCGTGGGAATGACGATTTGGAAATTACCCGAAACCCAAAAACAACTGAAACCGAACACACTGGATTCCCGCCTGCGCGGGAATGACGGCATCGGTCTGCCGTTTTCAGACGGCATTTCGGCTCAATCCAGCAGTGCGTCGATAAACGCGCGCGCGTCAAACGGACGCAAATCGTCTATGCCTTCGCCCACGCCGATGTAGCGGACGGGAACTGGACGGTCGGAGGCAAGCGCGGCAAGGATACCGCCTTTTGCCGTGCCGTCTAGCTTGGTAACGATTAAACCGGTCAGCCCCAATGCGTCGTCAAAGGCTTTGACTTGGTTGACGGCGTTTTGACCGATATTGGCATCAAGCACGACGATGATTTCGTGCGGCGCGTCGGGCATGGCTTTTTGCAGCACGCGCTTCACTTTTTTGATTTCTTCCATCAAATGAAGCTGCGTGGGCAGGCGGCCGGCGGTGTCAGCAAGCACAATGTCGATGCCGCGCGCTTTGGCGGCTTGGACGGCATCGAAACAAACGGCGGCGGAATCGCCCGTGGTTTGCGAAATCACGGTTACGTTGTTGCGCTCGCCCCAAGCTTGAAGCTGCTCGCGCGCGGCGGCACGGAAAGTATCGCCTGCCGCCAGCAATACGGATTTGCCCTGCGCTTGGAAATATTTGGCGAGTTTGCCGATGGAGGTGGTTTTGCCCGCGCCGTTGATGCCCGCCAGCATGATGACGAACGGCTCTTTCGTGTCGGGCAAGACCAGCGGTTTTTCCAACGGCTTAATCAAGTCGTACAAAGCTTCTTTCAATGCGCCGTGCAATTCGTTGCCGTCTTTCAGCCCTTTGAGGCTGACGCGGTTGCGCACGTCTTTCATCAGGTATTCCGTCGCTTCCATGCCCATGTCGCTGGTAATTAGCACGGTTTCCAGCTCTTCGTACAAGTCTTCGTCGATTTGCCCGCCGCCGAACACGCCCGCCAGCGATTTCGCCATTTTGTCGCGCGATTTAGTCAAGCCTTGTTTCAAACGCGCAGCCCAACTGAGCTTGTGTTCTTCTACTGGAGCAGGGGCTTCAGCCGGTGTTTCCGCAACGGCTTCTTGAACTTGCTCGACAGCTTCGCTAACTGCCTCAACAGCTTCTTCTTTGACCGCTTCGGCCTGTTCTGCTGCTTCCTCAGCAGCCTCGACCACTTCAGACGGCATCTCGGCAACGGTTTCCTTTACCTGCTCGACAACCTCGCTAACTGCCTCAACAGCTGCTTCTTTTACCGCCTCAGTCTGTTCCGCTACTTCCTCAACAGCATCGGCTACTTCAGGCGGCATCTCAGCAACGGTTTCTTGAACCTGATCAACAGCCTCGCTAACTGCCTCAACAGCCGATTCTTTTGCCGCTTCAACGTGTTCTTCTACTTTTTCCACTGTTTCAGACGGCGTTTCGGTCAAAGCTTCCCGTACCTGCTCGACGGTTTCAACAGCCGATTCGACAACTGATTCAACATGTCCTTTGACGCTTTCTGCTAAAGATTCGGCATCTTCTTTAATATTTTCAACTATTTGAGCAACTTCAGATTCTACTTTTGCTGCGGTTTCCTGAATTTGAGCCTCCTCAGGAGCCGGAGTTTCCTGTTTTTTCTTGCGACGGAAGAAGCTGAACATTGAATTTTCCTTTTAATTTTAGAAACTTGAAATAGGGAGTATTGTAGCGTATTTTACACGGCAAGGTTGTCTGAAAATCCGGGCTGTAAGGTTTCGACATCTCAAACGTCTAATCATACAAACCGTCCACACAGGAAACATCAAAATGAAACCCCGTACTTTCTTTTCCCTTTGCGCCAAGTTCGGCTGTCTGTTTGCGCTGGGCGCTTGTTCGCCCAAAATCGCCGATGCCGAAGCCGCAACCGTGCCGCACACTTTATCCACTTTGAAAACCGCGGACAACCGCCCCGCCGACGTTTATTTGAAAAAAGACAAACCGACGCTGATTAAATTCTGGGCGAGCTGGTGTCCTTTGTGTCTGTCCGAACTGGGGCAGACCGAAAAATGGGCGCAAGATGCAAAATTCAGCTCCGCCAACCTGATTACCGTCGCCTCCCCGGGCTTTTTGCACGAGAAAAAAGACGGCGACTTTCAAAAATGGTATGCCGGTTTGAATTATCCCAAGCTGCCCGTCGTTACCGACAACGGCGGCACGATCGCCCAAAACCTGAATATCGGCGTTTACCCTTCTTGGGCGTTAATCGGTAAAGACGGCGACGTGCAGCGCATCGTCAAAGGCAGCATCAACGAAGCGCAGGCATTGGCGTTAATCCGCGACCCGAATGCCGATTTGGGCAGTTTGAAACATTCGTTCTACAAACCCGACACACAGAAAAAGGATTCAAAAATCATGAACACGCGCACCATTTACCTCGCCGGCGGCTGCTTCTGGGGCTTGGAAGCCTATTTCCAACGCATCGACGGCGTGGTTGACGCAGTATCCGGCTACGCCAACGGCAAAACGAAAAATCCGAGCTACGAAGACGTGTCCTACCGCCATACAGGTCACGCCGAAACCGTCAAAGTTACCTACGATGCCGACAAACTCAGCCTCGACGACATCCTGCAATACTATTTCCGCGTCGTTGACCCGACCAGCCTCAACAAACAGGGCAACGACACCGGCACGCAATACCGCAGCGGCGTGTACTACACCGACCCCGCCGAAAAAGCCGTCATCGCCGCCGCCCTCAAACGCGAGCAGCAAAAATACAAACTTCCCCTCGTCGTTGAAAACGAGCCGCTGAAAAACTTTTACGATGCCGAGGAATACCATCAGGACTACCTGATTAAAAACCCCAACGGCTACTGCCACATCGACATCCGCAAAGCCGACGAACCGCTGCCGGGCAAAACCAAAGCCGCCCCGCAAGGCAAAGGCTTCGACGCGGCAACGTATAAAAAACCGAGTGCCGCCGAACTCAAACGCACCCTGACCGAAGAGCAATACCAAGTTACCCAAAACAGCGCGACCGAATACGCCTTCAGCCACGAATACGACCATCTGTTCAAACCCGGCATTTATGTGGACGTTGTCAGCGGCGAACCTTTGTTCAGCTCCGCCGACAAATACGATTCCGGCTGCGGCTGGCCGAGCTTCACGCACCCGATTGATGCAAAATCCGTTACCGAACACGATGATTTCAGCTTCAATATGCGCCGCACCGAAGTCAGAAGCCGCGCCGCCGATTCGCACTTGGGACACGTCTTCCCCGACGGCCCCAAAGACAAAGGCGGACTGCGCTACTGCATCAACGGCGCGAGCTTGAAATTCATCCCGCTGGAACAAATGGACGCGGCAGGCTACGGCGCGTTGAAAGGCAAAGTGAAATAAACCGCACCGCCGCCTAACCCGACAAAATGCCGTCTGAAACCTGCAATGTTTCAGACGGCATTTTTTATCCGATGGGGATTTTGTTCAGACGGAGATTTTGTTCAGACGGCATCGCCGCCGTTTTCAACCAGCCCAGCCAACCTTTCCAACGCAAAGGCGACCGCCTGCGCGCGGACGGATTCGCGGTTGCCGTCAAAACGGCGCATTGCTTCACAACTTCCGCCCGGAAAGGCAAACCCGAACCAAACCGTGCCGACGGGTTTGCTTTCGCTGCCGCCGCCCGGGCCGGCGATGCCGGAAATACCGACGGCGTAATCCGCCTGCGCCACGGCTTTCGCGCCTCGCGCCATCTCGCGGACGGTTTGGCGGCTGACTGCGCCGTGTTCGAGCAGGGTTTCGGGCAACACGCCCAAGCGGTCTTCTTTGGCTTTGTTGCTGTATGTTACAAAACTCTGGTCGAACCATTGCGAACTGCCTGCAACGCTTGTGAATGCGGCGGCAAGCATTCCGCCCGTGCAGGATTCGGCACAGCTTACGGTTTGACGTTTTTTCGTCAGGTTTCGGGCGATGGTGTGCAATGCGTCCATTTCCCACTCCCCTTTCAGACGGCGTTTAAGAATTGATGATGTGTATGTCGCGTTGCGGGAACGGGATGTTGATATTGACTTTGCGGAGGTTTTCGACCACTTGTTCGTGCAAGTCGCATTGCAGCGTCCAGCGGTCCGACTCGTGTGCCCAGGCCCACAGTGTGATTTCGATGGCATTGTCGCCCAAGGCGGTGATGTAGGCGGCGGCCTGCCGCTCTTCGTTTTGAATGCTCAAGGGGTGTTCTGTAGCAGCTTTCAACACCGCCTCTTTCGCCACTTTCAAATCGCAGTTGTAATCGACGCCGACAACCACTTGGGTGCGGCACAGCGGCAGTGTGGAACGGTTGACGATGCTGTTGCCCATCACCACGCTGTTGGGCAGCACGACTTCTTCGTTGTCGGTCGTCCGCAAAGAAGTCTGCACCATTTTGATTTCCCGGACAAACCCTTCAAAACCGCCGACGCGGATAAAGTCGCCGACTTTGAACGGGCGGAACAGGATAATCAGCGCGCCGGCGGCAAAGTTGGACAGTTGGTCTTTCAGGGACAACGCCACCGCCAAACCTGCGCCGCCGATTAAGGCGGTTACGGATGTTGTGGAAACGCCCAATCTGCCCAATGCGGCAATAATCACCAAAATCAATAAGCCGATATTGGCAACATTACACAAAAAACTAATCAGCGTGGCATCGACCTTGGCGCGCGTCATCGCCGCCCTCATTACGGCGACAATGCGTTTCGCCGCCCATTTCCCAATCAGGAAAATAAGCAGCGCGGCGGCAAGGTTCAGCCCGAACGCCCACGCCTTTTCAGCCAGATGCTCCCAGCCGGAAACACTCATCAGGTGTAAAAAATCAAATTGTTTGAAGTCCATTGTTTTTCCTCTCGATCGAATATCCTCCCCGTGCGGCGGAATCGGCACCGGTGTAAAAATGCCGTCTGAAGCCCTGCGGGGCGGTATGTTTGTTTTATTTCAAAACCGTCCTGATCCAACGGGAAACCCATCCGCGCTGGTTCGCATCAATATCGCGCTGCGCGGGTGCGGTGGTGTACGTCGGTGCTTGTGCAAAACGGAACACATCAGGCAGGCGCGTGTTTTTGACGGCGGGGTAAACCCACATTTCGGACGGAACCGCCTGCTGCACTTCCCGACTTTGCAGCCATTGCACCAGTTTTGCCGCCAGCTTCGGCTGTTTCGCGCCCTTCAAGACCGCCGCGCCTTCGACCTGACGGAATACGCCGCCTTTTAAAAACAGGTTGCCCGTCGGCGGCTCGCTGTATTTGCCTTTGGAAAAATACACTTCCGCCGCAGGGCTGGCGGCATAACCAACCACCAGCGGATACGCGCCGCCGTTGTGCGAAAAGTCGGTGTAATACGCCTCGCTCCAGCCTTTGGCGACCTTCACGCCGTTCTGCCGCATCTGTGCCCACCATTTGAACGCACCTTCTTCACCCATCCCGCTGATGTTCGCCATCAGGAAGCCCAAGCCGGGGGACGACGTGGCGGGGGACGGCACGACCAATAGATTTTTATATTCGGGGCGGGTCAAATCCTGCAGGGTTTGCGGCAGGGGCAGCTTTTTGCCTTCAAACCATTTTTTGTCGTAATTGATGGACACATAGCCGTAATCAACCGCCAAAGCCGAAGGCAGCCCGACCGCGACGGGGGCGGATCCGGGTTGCGCCGCCGCCAAAATGCCCATTTCCCGCGCCTTGCCGATATTGGCGTTGTCCAAGCCGTACACCGCATCGGCAATCGGGTTGGCGCGGCTCAAAATCAGTTTGTTGAGCATTTCGTTCGCGCCGCCCGCCTGAATAATCGACACCTTCGCATCGTTTGCCCGCTCGAAGCGCGCAATCAGCCCTTTGGGCAGGCTGAACGACTTATGCACCGCCAGCCTGACTTCCGTCTGCGCCTGCAGGTATGCCGAAACCGCCAGCAGCGGCAGCAGCCAAATTTTCCGTTTCATTCCGAGTCCTCCTCTATTCGCTGTAAAATAACATTCTAACAAATTTTCACGGTTCAAAATGCAAGAAAACCCGACCGTGTGGCTGTTCGACCTCGACAACACACTGCACGATGCCGACGCAGGCATCTTCACACTCATCAACCGCGCTATGACACGCTATATGGCACGCCGCCTCAAACTCTCCGAATCTGCTGCGTCCGACCTGCGTCAAGACTATTGGCACCGCTACAGCGCAACGCTCGCCGGACTGCAAATCTACCATCCCGAAATCGACATTGCGGAATTTTTGCGCGAAAGCCATCCGATCGATGCAATCCTGACCAAGCTGCACGGCATGGCGGATACGGAAAACACCCTATGCCGTCTGAACGGGCGCAAGGCGGTTTTTTCCAACGGCCCGTCGTTTTACGTCCGTGCCGTTGTCGGCGCACTCGGTTTGGAAAACCGTTTCGACGCACTGTTCGGCACGGACGATTTCGGACTGCTGTACAAACCCAATCCGCAAGCGTATCTCAATGTCTGCCGCCTGTTGGACGTACCGCCCGAATGCTGCATTATGGTGGACGACAGCGCGGACAACCTGCATCAGGCAAAAGCATTGGGCATGAAAACCGTCTGGTTCGGTGCAAAATCCCACGCGCTGCCCTTTATCGACGCCTCCGTAAGCGATATGGCGCAACTGGCACAGTATGCAGAAACTTTGTCAGAACGCCGCCAAAATCATTACAATACCCCCTAAACCCCGAAAATACGAAAGAAAAGCCATGCGTAAAACCTTCCTTATTCTGATGACTACCGCCGCCGTACTGTCGGGCTGCGCGTGGGAAACTTATCAAGACGGCAACGGCAAGACCGCCGTCCGTCAAAAATATCCCGTCGGCACGCCCGTTTATTACCAAGACGGCAGCTACTCGAAAAATATGAACTACAACCAATACCGCCCCGAACGCCATGCCGTGCTGCCCGACCAAACCGACGATTCCGAACAAGGCGTACGCGGACAGAACTGGCAAAAGCCCAAATTTCAAAACCGATAAACCCGCCCGATGCCGTCTGAAGCCGCTTCAGACGGCATCGCACAGGAAAACGCTATGCTGCACAACACTTTAAACATCGTCATCCTCGCCGCAGGCAAAGGCACGCGCATGTATTCCAAAATGCCCAAAGTGCTGCACTGCATCGGCGGCAAGCCCATGGTTGAGCGCGTTATCGGCACCGCCGCCGCGCTGAATCCGCAAAACATCTGCGTCGTCGTCGGCCACGGCAAAGAGCAAGTTTTAGACACCGTCAAACGCGATGTCGTCTGGGTCGAACAAACCGAACAGCTCGGCACCGGCCACGCCGTCAAAACCGCCCTGCCCCACCTTTCCGCCGAAGGCCGCACGCTGGTGTTGTACGGCGACGTTCCTTTAATTGACGTTGAAACCCTCGAAACCCTGCTCGAAGCCGCAGGCGGCGAAGTCGGGCTGTTGACTGATGTTCCCAACGACCCGTCAGGTTTGGGCCGCATCATCCGCGACGGCAACGGCAGCGTAACCGCCATTGTCGAAGAAAAAGACGCCGACGCCGTCCAAAAAGCCGTGAAAGAAATCAATACCGGCATCCTCGTCCTGCCCAACGCCAAACTCGAAAACTGGCTGAACAGCCTTTCCAGCAACAATGCCCAAGGCGAATACTACCTGACCGACCTCATCGCCAAAGCCGTTGCCGACGGTATTAAAGTTCATCCCGTCCAAGTACGCGCCTCCTACCTCGCCGCCGGCGTGAACAACAAACTCCAGCTCGCCGAACTCGAACGCATCTTTCAAACCGAACAGGCACAAGAATTGCTCAAAGCAGGCGTTACCCTACGCGACCCGGCACGTTTCGATTTACGAGGCCATCTGAAACACGGACAAGATGTCGTGATTGATGTGAACTGTATCTTTGAAGGCGAAGTCGAACTCGGCGACAACGTCGAAATCGGCGCAAACTGCGTCATCAAAAACGCCAAAATCGGCGCAAACAGCAAAATCGCCCCCTTCTCCCACCTCGAAGACTGCGAAGTCGGCGAAAACAACCGAATCGGCCCCTACGCCCGTTTGCGTCCGCAAGCCAAACTAGCCGCCGACGTACACATCGGCAACTTCGTCGAAGTCAAAAACGCCGCCATCGGCAACGGCACCAAAGCCAACCACCTCACCTACATAGGCGATGCCGAAGTCGGCAGCAAAACCAACTTCGGTGCAGGTACGATTATTGCCAACTATGACGGCGTGCACAAACACAAAACCGTCATCGGCGACGAAGTACGCATCGGTTCAAACTGCGTACTGGTTGCCCCTGTAACACTGGGCAACAAAGTAACTACAGGCGCAGGCAGCGCGATTACCCGCAATGTCGAAGACAACAAACTCGCCCTCGCCCGCGCCCGCCAAACCGTCATCGAAGGCTGGGTGAGGCCGGAAAAAGACAAACAATAAAGCCATGTCGTCTGAAGCCGGTTTCAGGTTTCAGACGGCATCAACCCTCTCCGATATCAAATAAGGACTGCAAACCATGTCATTACCCCCATGCCCGCAATGCACCTCCGAATACACCTATGAAGACGGCGGACAATACATCTGCCCCGAATGCGCCCACGAATGGAATGAAACCGAATCCGCCGCCGACCTTGCGGTGGAAGTGCGCGATGCCAACGGCGCGGTGCTGCAAAACGGCGACACCGTCATCCTCATCAAAGACCTCAAGGTAAAAGGCAGCTCGATGGTGATCAAACAAGGTACGAAGGTCAAAGGCATACGCCTGCAAGAAGGCGATCACAACATCGGCTGTAAAATCGACGGCAGCGCGATGAATTTATAGTGGATTAAATTTAAACCAGTACGGCGTTGCCTCGCCTTGCCGTACTATTTGTACTGTCTGCGGCTTCGTCGCCTTGTCCTGATTTAAATTTAATCCACTATAAAATCCGAATTCGTCAAAAAAGCCTGACCGCCCAAACAGTAAAATGCCGTCTGAACCCCTTATCGGATTCAGACGGCATTTGTCCGTCAGGCAGGTTTATACGCCCAGCAGCCCTTGCCCCAAGAAGCCGCCTTTTTCCACGCCGGGCAGCACGAAGAAATAGCCGCCGCCGAAGGGGCTGATGTATTCTTCCAGCGGTTCGCCGTTAAGGAGGTTTTGCACGAAGATGAATCCGTCGACAAGGTTTGCCTGATAGCAGACGAACACCAGCCCGACATCAAGCTGTCCGCTCGAGGCAAGTCCGCGCGAATAGTTGTAGGCGCGGCGGAAGAGGCGGTGTTTTTTGAGGAACTCGGGATCGCGCGGGTTCGCCAGACGCATATGGCTGTCTTTGGGCGTGGTATTCCCCTCGGGGTCTTTGGCAAAATCCGGTTGGTCGGCTTCTTTTTTGCCGTCCATCGGCGCGCCGCTGTATTTGCGCCGCCCGAAAATGTCGGTTTGCTCTTGAAGCGGCGTCCTGTCCCAAAACTCGACAAAGTGGCGGATAAGGCGGACTGCCTGATAGCTGCCGTTTTTCACCCACTCCGGTTCGTCGAGGCTGTTGGCGGCCACACCCGTCCACAAAACCTCGTCGGCGGTTTTGGGATCGGAAACCTTGGGGTTGCCCGTGCCGTCGCGGAAGCCCAACAGGTTGCGCGCCGCCATCGCGCCGGGTTCGGATTTGGGCTGCCACCCGTCGATACTCCAGCGGATAACGGCGGTTTGGGCGGTGTGTTTGATGATGTCGCGCAGGGCGGCTTGGCAGGTTTCGGGGGTAAAGGCGCAGATTTGCAGGCTCAAATCGCCGTCGCACCAGCTTTTTTGCAGCTTATCGTTGGAGAAGTCGCGCATTTCCTGCAAATGAACCGGTTTTTTGTCTTTGAGTCCGAATCGGCCGTCAAACAAGCTGCTGCCCACCCCCACGGTAACGGTCAATCCGTCCGGGTTGAAGGCCTTGCCCAAAATGCCGCTGCCAGCGGGTGGAAGTTTGTCGTCGCCGTCTTGATATTCGCCGCCTTGGGTGAGAAACTCGATGCGGGCGGTCAGCGTACGGAACAGGTTTTCCAGCTGCTTGGCGTTTTGTGCGGTAACGTCGAAGGCGCACATAATGGAAAATGCCTGCTGCGGCGTAACGATGCCTGCCTGATGTTCTCCGTAGCAGGGATAAGCTTGGGGCGAGTGTTGGCTTTCGGCGGTGCGTTCGGCGGTTTCGCCCTGTTTTTTGCCGCCGAGATAACCTCCGATTGCGCCGACTGCTCCGGCTGCGATCGCAGTTTTAAAGAGAGTGCGCCTGGTCGGTTGTGTCGGGTTGTTCGTACTCATGTTTTATCCTTTGTTTAAACTCTGTATCCGATACAGCGGAACGCGGGGAACGGAAATCTCCGCCTTTTTCAATACCTTTCCGGTTTTGCAGATAAAATTTCAGACGGCATCTGTCGCCAAATGCCGTCTGAACGCTTAAGGCTTATTTCAAACCAAGTATGCCACGAAGTTGGGCAAGGTCTTCGGCAAGCGCGTTAATAGGGGCCTGTAACGCTTTGCGGTCGGCTTCGCTCAGCTTATCGTAGGTTTCAAAACCGTCTTTAGTCCGGTATTTCGCCAAAATTTCGTTGACCTGTTTGAAGTTGGTATCGGTTTTTTCCAACAAGGCTTTGTTTTTGGCCTCAATCAGCGGACGGAACAAATCGACGATTTTTTTCGAACCGTCCACATTAGCTTGGAAGTCGCTCAAATCGGTGTGGCTGTACCGGTCTTCTTCGCCGCTGATTTTACTGCCCGCTACTTCTTCAATCAGTTCGGATGCACCGCCGACCACTTTGCCCGGAGGGAATGCCAATGCGTCGATTTCTTTTTGCAGGGCTTCGACATCGGTCATCAGTTTCGCTGCAATTTCCTTCACGCCGGATACGTCTTTTTCTACCCAAAGTGCGTGTTCGATACGGTGGAAGCCGGTAAACCCGGCATCTTTCGCGCCGTCTTTGAAGTCGTCTTCACGCGCATCGATGACGGGGTCGAGTTCACTGAAAAGTTCGGCAATCGGTTCGATGCGTTCGTAGTGGACGCGGGTGGCGGCAAACAGGGATTTCGCCTTTTCAATGTCGCCTGCTTTGACGGCTTCGGTAAAGGTTTTGGTTTTCGCCACCAGCTCTTTAACCTCGCCTTGAACGTAGGTTTTATAGTCGGCGAGCGGTTGGGACAGTTTTTCCAAATCCGCTTCATTGGCGGTGTCTTTAAAGCCGCTGTCAGTAACCACCAGCTTGCCGCGCGGATTGGTCAAAAGGCCGCAGGTCATTTCGTATTCGCCCGGCAACAGGGTTACGGTCATTTTGTCGGAAAGTCCGGGGGCGATGTTTTCGCGCTCGTCCACCACCATCACGCCTTTCAGGATTTCCCATTCGAGCTTGCGGCCGCTGTTGTTTTTAATGTTGAACACAACCTGTCCGCTCGGTACGGTCAGATTCATCGGTTCGCAGGCATTGTCGTTGACGGCGATACTGACCGAACCGCCTTCGTTGGCGGATTGGGTCTCACCGGACGCGGCCGGCGCGGCTTTCTCCGCTTCCGGCGGCTGGCAAGCAGTCAAACCTAAGGTAAGCATCACGGACAATGCAGTCAAATTGAGTTTTCTCATTTCAGCTCCTCTTTACGGGTTAAAGTTTCAGACGGCTTACTGCCGCGTAAAAACCAAGTCATCACGGGAATAAGGTACAGCAGCCAAACCAAGGCCTCGCCCTGCGTCGGATGGTCGGTATAGCCGAAAAATCCGCCGAGCAGCACACCTAACGGACTGTCTTCGTGCAAATATTTTGATGAGTCGAACACAATGTCCTGAAGCGCGTTCCAAATACCTGCCTCATGCAGCGCACGCAGCGAGCCGGCAAGCAGACCGGCGGCAACGACAATCAGAAACGCCCCCGTCCAACGGAAAAACTTCGCCAGATTCAGGCGCATCCCACCCTGATAAATCAACGCGCCAATCACGGCGGCAGCCAAAACCCCCGCTACCGCACCGGCCGGCATCTGCCACGTCGGGCTCTGTTTGAATACGGCAAGCAGGAAAAAAACGCTCTCCAAACCTTCGCGCGCCACGGCAAGAAACGCCATACCGACCAAGGCCCATCCTTGACCGCTGCCACGGTTCAAAGCCGCCTGCACAGAATCCTGAAGCTGCCGCTTCATCGAACGGGCGGCTTTTTTCATCCATAAAATCATATAAGTCAGCATCGCGACAGCAACCAAACCGATAATGCCGACGACGAACTCCTGCTGCTTCTGGGGAATCTCGCCCGTTGCCGAATGGATGCCGTACCCCAGCCCCAAACACATCAAAGAAGCAAGGACGACCCCGAACCAGACCTTAGGCATCAGTTTGGAATGTCCGGACTGTTTCAGAAAACCGGCAACGATGCCGACGATGAGCGCGGCTTCGATACCCTCGCGCAACATAATTAAAAAAGCGACCAGCATAAACGCGAACGAACAAGGATGATGAATAATATATTATCGGAATATTTTCATTGCTTGTAAATACAAATGCAAGTTATTTTTATCTGCATTGCCGCGCGGCGGAAAGTTCCGCAGGCTGCAGCTGCGCCCTGTGTTAAAATCCCCTCTCCACGGCTGCCGCAACGCCGCCCGAAACCATCTTTCTTATTACTGCCGGCAACATTGTCCATTATGAAAAAATACCTGTTCCGCGCCGCCCTGTACGGCATCTCCGCCGCCATCCTCGCCGCCTGCCAAAGCAAGAGCATCCAAACCTTTCCGCAACCCGACACATCCGTCATCAACGGCCCGGACCGGCCGGCCGGCATCCCCGACCCCGCCGGAACGACGGTTGCCGGCGGCGGGGCCGTTTATACCGTTGTGCCGCACCTGTCCCTGCCCCACTGGGCGGCGCAGGATTTTGCCAAAAGCCTGCAATCCTTCCGCCTCGGCTGCGCCAATTTGAAAAACCGCCAAGGCTGGCAGGATGTGTGCGCCCAAGCCTTTCAAACCCCCGTCCATTCCTTTCAGGCAAAACAGTTTTTTGAACGCTATTTCACGCCGTGGCAGGTTGCAGGCAACGGAAGCCTTGCCGGTACGGTTACCGGCTATTACGAACCGGTACTGAAGGGCGACGACAGGCGGACGGAACAGGCCCGCTTCCCGATTTACGGCATTCCCGACGATTTTATCTCCGTCCCCCTGCCTGCCGGTTTGCGGAGCGGGAAAGCCCTTGTCCGCATCAGGCAGACGGGGAAAAACAGCGGCACGATCGACAATGCCGGCGGCACGCACACCGCCGACCTCTCCCGATTCCCCATCACCGCGCGCACAACGGCAATCAAGGGCAGGTTTGAAGGAAGCCGCTTCCTCCCCTACCATACGCGAAACCAAATCAACGGCGGCGCGCTTGACGGCAAAGCCCCGATACTCGGTTACGCCGAAGACCCCGTCGAACTTTTTTTCATGCACATACAAGGCTCGGGCCGTTTGAAAACCCCGTCCGGCAAATACATCCGCATCGGCTATGCCGACAAAAACGAGCATCCGTATGTTTCCATCGGAAAATACATGGCGGATAAGGGCTATCTCAAACTCGGGCAAACCTCCATGCAGGGCATTAAGTCTTATATGCGGCAAAATCCGCAACGCCTCGCCGAAGTTTTGGGGCAAAACCCCAGCTATGTCTTTTTCCGCGAGCTTGCCGGAAGCAGCAATGACGGCCCCGTCGGCGCGCTGGGCACTCCGCTGATGGGTGAGTATGCCGGCGCAGTCGACCGGCACTACATTACCTTGGGCGCGCCCTTATTTGTCGCTACCGCCCACCCGGTTACCCGCAAAGCACTCAACCGCCTGATTATGGCGCAGGATACCGGCAGCGCGATTAAAGGCGCGGTGCGCGTGGATTATTTTTGGGGCTACGGCGACGAAGCAGGGGAAACGGCTGGTAAAATGAAAGAACCGGGTTACGTCTGGCAGCTTCTGCCCAACGGCATGAAGCCCGAATACCGCCCGTGAACCGGCAAAACAATGCCGTCTGAAGCCCATCACGGCCAATCGGACGCATTAAGGCGAAGTTTTGCGATACCGCAGGCACAAGCCTGCCGGTCGGACAAAACGCCTTTCTTATTTGACGGAATTATAGTGGATTAACAAAAATCAGGACAAGGCGACGAAGCCGCAGACAGTACAAATAGTACGGAACCGATTCACTTGGTGCTTCAGCACCTTAGAGAATCGTTCTCTTTGAGCTAAGGCGAGGCAACGCCGTACTGTTTTTTGTTAATCCACTATAATTTCCGCCCGAACGAAAATCCCCCTTGCAAACGATCGGAATTAAACGGGTATTCAAACGCGTCCGAACAAAAAAAGGCGGACATTCCCGCCCGCCCGTATCAGTCAGGAAACCGCACATCCGATTCGGACGGCGGCATCCTCCCGGTTGTCCTCTGCTAAAGCAACAATGCCGAGGGTCTGCCGTTGCATTTGATTTCTTTTTCCAATTCGTCAAACTCGGCTTCAAACCGCCGTTTCAACTGCTCGATCGCCGCCTGACGCTGCTGATACGTTTGGTTTGATGGCAACGCATTTCGTGCGTCGAGGTATGCCTGTGCCGTTTGTCCGCACTTTTTCTGATGGGCGATGATTTTGTCCTTCATCGCCGCATCGGTTTTGACATACTGCCTGCGTTCGACATACAGCTCTTTCCCGTCGTCGGAAAGTTTGATCGGGGTTTCCCCTATCCCTGTGTTTATCGAAAGCGCGCCGTCTTTTTCAGACAAAACCACAGATGTTTCCTTACCTGTAAACACGTTGATTTTATTAAGGAAGTAATTACCTTTTTCTTTTTTGACGGCAATCATACCCTCTTTTTTGTCCGACTTTTCGCGCCAATACCCCTCGTAACCGCCGGCATCCTTGCCGCAGCCCGCCAACACCGCCGCCACGCCGACGGCCAAAAGCATTTGTTTCATTTCCATACTCCGTTAACATTAAGACCGGGTGAGTATATTGTTTTTTTTTTTCAGCTTGTCAATATTGATTTGCAAAAACTATAAACTGGCGGCAGGCAATGCCGTCTGAACGCCCATCCCGGACAAACAGGGAAATCCCTCCTTTTTTTTGAGCAAGCCCAAACCTTCAGACGGCATTTTGCTGTTTTTTCGGCGCGGGAGGCGGTTTATAATCCGAAGCGGAAGGTGCGGCACGGGAGCCGTCCGCATCTTTTTTTTCAACCGGATACTAAGGAACAGTTATGTGCGGTATCGTCGGCGCCATCCGCGCCCATCACAACGTCGTCGATTTTCTGACCGACGGACTCAAACGCCTCGAATATCGGGGTTATGACTCATCAGGCATTGCCGTCAACACCGACGGCAAAATCAAACGTGTGCGCCGCGTTGGACGCGTACAGCTTATGGAGGACGCGGCACGCGAAAAAGGCATCAGCGGCGGCATCGGCATCGGGCATACGCGCTGGGCGACACACGGCGGCGTTACCGAGCCGAACGCCCACCCGCACATCAGCGGCGGTATGATTGCCGTCGTCCACAACGGCATCATCGAAAACTTTGAAAGCGAACGCAAACGTTTGGAAGGTTTGGGATACCGTTTTGAATCGCAAACGGATACCGAAGTCATCGCCCACAGCATCAATCACGAATACGCGCAAAACGGCGGCAGGCTGTTTGAAGCCGTGCAGGAAGCGGTCAAACGTTTCCACGGCGCATACGCCATCGCGGTTATTGCCCAAGACAAGCCTGATGAATTAGTTGTGGCGCGTATGGGCTGCCCGCTTTTGGTCGCTTTGGGCGACGATGAAACCTTTATCGCTTCGGACGTATCCGCCGTCATCGCCTTTACGCGCCGCGTGGCGTACCTCGAAGACGGCGACATCGCACTGCTGGCTTCAGACGGCATCAAAAGGCTGACCGATAAAAACGGCCTGTCCGCCGAACGCAAAGTCAAGGTATCCGAACTCTCCCTTGCTTCTTTGGAGCTGGGCCCGTACAGCCACTTTATGCAAAAGGAAATCCACGAGCAGCCCCGCGCGATTGCGGACACGGCGGAGGTTTTCCTCGACGGCGGCTTCATCCCCGAAAACTTCGGCAAAAACGCCCAAAGCGTGTTTGAAAGCATCCGCAGCGTCAAAATCCTTGCCTGCGGCACCTCCTATTACGCCGCGCTGACCGCTAAATATTGGTTGGAATCCATCGCCAAAATCCCAGCCGATGTCGAAATCGCCAGCGAATACCGATACCGCAGCGTGATTGCCGATCCCGACCAACTGGTCATTACCATTTCCCAATCCGGCGAAACTCTGGACACGATGGAGGCTTTGAAATACGCCAAATCCTTGGGACACCGCCACAGCCTCTCCATCTGCAACGTGATGGAATCCGCCCTACCGCGCGAAAGCAGCCTCGTGCTTTATACCCGTGCCGGTGCGGAAATCGGCGTCGCCTCGACCAAAGCATTTACCACGCAACTGGTCGCGCTGTTCGGTTTGGCGGTAACGCTGGCGAAGGTACGCGGCTTGGTTTCCGAAGAAGACGAGGCGCGTTACACCGAAGAACTCCGACAGCTTCCCGGCAGCGTGCAGCACGCTTTGAACCTCGAACCCCAAATTGCCGCATGGCCGCAACAGTTTGCCAAGAAAACCAGCGCGCTGTTTTTGGGGCGCGGCATCCATTACCCGATTGCCCTCGAAGGTGCGTTGAAGCTGAAGGAAATCACCTACATCCACGCAGAAGCCTATCCTGCCGGCGAACTGAAGCACGGGCCGCTTGCCCTGGTGGACGAAAATATGCCCGTCGTCGTCATCGCGCCCAATGACAGCCTGCTGGACAAAGTCAAAGCCAATATGCAGGAAGTCGGCGCGCGCGGCGGCGAACTTTTCGTCTTTGCCGACCTCGACAGCAATTTTAATGCCACCGAAGGCGTGCACGTCATCCGCGCACCGCGCCATGTCGGAGAATTATCCCCCGTCGTGCATACCGTCCCCGTGCAGCTCCTCGCCTACCACACCGCCCTCGCACGCGGCACGGATGTGGACAAGCCGCGCAACCTGGCTAAATCCGTAACCGTCGAATAACGCCCTCCGTTTTGCAAAAATGCCGTCTGAAGCCCGATTTTTCAGGCTTCAGACGGCATTTATCTATCGGATTTACGGTATAATTCCCCTTTACCATCTATCCCCAAAAGCATAAACCATGACACGCAAAATCCTCGTTACCTCCGCCCTGCCCTATGCCAACGGCAGCATCCACCTCGGCCACATGGTCGAACACATCCAAACCGACGTTTGGGTGCGCTTTCAAAAACTGCGCGGCCACGAATGCTACTACTGCTGTGCCGACGACACCCACGGCACGCCCGTGATGCTTGCCGCGCAAAAACAAGGCATCGCGCCCGAAGACATGATTGCCAAAGTGCGCGAAGAGCACCTCGCCGACTTCACCGGTTTCGGCATCGGCTACGACAATTATTACAGCACCCATTCCCCTGAAAACAAACAGTTTTCCCAAGACATTTACCGCGCGCTGAAAGCCAACGGCAAAATCGAAAGCCGCGTCATCGAGCAGCTTTTCGACCCCGAAAAACAAATGTTCCTGCCCGACCGCTTCGTCAAAGGCGAATGCCCGAAATGCCACGCCCAAGACCAATACGGCGACAACTGCGAAGTCTGCGGCACAACCTATTCCCCGACCGAACTGATCAACCCGTATTCCGCCGTTTCCGGTGCCAAACCCGAATTGCGCGAATCCGAACACTTCTTCTTCAAACTGGGCGAATGCGCCGACTTCTTGAAAGCATGGACTTCCGGCAACAACCCGCACGACGGCAAGCCCCATCTGCAACCCGAAGCCCTCAACAAAATGAAAGAATGGTTGGGCGAAGGCGAAGAAACCACCCTGTCCGACTGGGACATATCCCGCGACGCGCCGTATTTCGGTTTTGAAATCCCCGACGCGCCGGGCAAATACTTCTACGTCTGGCTGGACGCGCCCGTCGGCTACATGGCGTCGTTTAAAAACCTGTGCGACCGCATCGGTATCGATTTTGACGAATACTTCAAAGCCGACAGCCAAACCGAGATGTACCACTTCATCGGCAAAGACATCCTCTATTTCCACGCCCTGTTCTGGTCCGCCATGCTGCATTTCTCCGGCCACCGCGCCCCGACCGGCGTGTACGCACACGGCTTTTTGACCGTGGACGGACAAAAAATGTCCAAATCGCGCGGCACATTCATCACCGCCAAATCCTATCTGGAACAAGGCCTGAACCCCGAGTGGATGCGCTACTACATCGCCGCCAAACTCAACAGCAAAATCGAAGACATCGATTTGAACCTGCAAGACTTTATTTCGCGCGTCAACAGCGACCTCGTCGGCAAATACGTCAACATCGCCGCCCGCGCATCAGGTTTCATCGCCAAACGCTTTGAAGGCCGTCTGAAAGACGTTTCAGGCAGCGCATTGCTGGCAAAACTCGCCGCCGAAAGCGACACCATCGCCGAGCAATACGAAAACCGCGAATACGCCCGCGCCCTGCGCGACATTATGGCTTTGGCTGATGCGGTGAACGAATACGTTGATGCCAACAAACCTTGGGAGCTTGCCAAACAAGAAGGCCAAGACGCACGCCTGCACGAAGTATGCAGCGAGCTCATCAACGCCTTTACCATATTGACCGCCTACCTCACCCCCGTGTTGCCGCAAACCGCCGCCAATGCCGCGCGTTTCCTCAATCTGGACGCGGTTACTTGGGCGAACACAAGGGTAACCTTAGGCGAACACACCATCAACAAATACGAACATTTAATGCAACGAGTGGAGCAAAAACAAGTGGACGATTTAATCGAAGCCAACAAACAAAGCATCACCGCCGCAGCCGCGCCTGCCGCCGAAGAGAGCAAATACGAAAAAGTCGCCGAACAAGCGAGCTTTGACGACTTTATGAAAATCGATATGCGCGTTGCCAAAGTATTGAACTGCGAAGCTGTCGAAGGCAGCACCAAACTCTTAAAATTCGACCTCGATTTCGGTTTTGAAAAACGCATCATCTTCTCCGGCATCGCCGCGTCTTACCCGAACCCTGCCGAATTGAACGGCCGCATGGTCATCGCCGTCGCCAACTTCGCCCCGCGCAAAATGGCAAAATTCGGCGTATCCGAAGGCATGATCCTCTCCGCCGCCACGGCAGACGGGAAACTGAAGCTCTTGGATGTGGATGCGGGCGCGCAGCCGGGCGACAAAGTCGGTTAAGCAGAAATCTCAAACAATGCCGTCTGAACCCTTGAGTCCTTCAGATGGCATTGTTTTTCGTTATCCCAATAAAATCAAACCACCCGGTTTTGCGCCTCGCCTTTCACAAAGGCATGAATGTTCGCCAACAATATATCGAACAGCCTATCCAAAGCCTCGCGGCTTGCCCACGCGGTATGCGGCGTAACAATCAGATTGGGTAATCGTGCATTCAGCAAGGGATTGCCGCCCCTAGGCGGTTCCTCCGTCAAAACATCAACACCCGCCCCGCCGATCTGCCCGTATTTGAGTGCAGCAAGCAGCGCGTTTTCATCCACCAGCCCGCCGCGTCCGCAATTGATTAAAACCGCACCGGGCTTCATCTGCCGCAATTCGTTTTCGCCTATCATATTTTCAGTTTGGGCGTTCAGCGGACAGTGCAGCGACAACACGTCGGCAGTCCGTACCGCATCTTCAAAGGAAACATAGCCTTCGCGCACGTCGGGCGCGTGTTTGTGTTCGGCAAACACCACCCCCATACCGAACGCCTGCGCGTATCGGGCAAGCGTCCGCCCGATATTGCCGCGTCCGAAAACCGCCAGCGTTTTACCGTTCAAATCCCGAATAGGCGCGCCGTAATGGCAGAAAACCGGCGACTTCTCCCATAATCCTGCCGCAACATCACGCTGATAGGCGGGCAAATTCCGCATCAAGGCAATCATCAGCATAAAGGCATGTTCCGCAACCGATTCGTTTCCGTAGGCGCGGACATTGCATACAGCAATACCAGCCGCCTTCGCAGCCTCAATATCGATATTGTTCACACCGGTCGCACTGACGGCAATCAGCTCAAGCTGAGGATTATCCGCAATGATATCGGCAGAAATGACAACCTTATTGGTGATGACGATGTGCGCACCGCATACGCGTACCGCCGTTTCCGCATCATCTGTCGTGCCGTAAACCGTAAGCTCGTGCGGGAAATCGAAGTGAAAAGTCCGACCGGGTAAAGTATCCGCATCCAATACGACTACTTTCTTCTGATTCATAATTTTATCCCCATTTGAAAAATGATTTATTTACACTAACAACAAATAGCAAATTTAAACCGCGCAGCCTTATGATAATCTTTATCATCCCTCCGTCAATGTCCAATCCGAGAGAGGATGATGCTTAAAACCCTGACTTTTGCCGCACTGCATTTCAGCGTTGCCTTCAGTGTAACCTATGTACTGACGGACAGTATAGGCGTATCGGGGGCGGTCGCGCTGGTCGAGCCCCTAATCAACACCGTCGTTTTCTATTTCCATGAAAAAGCATGGAACCTTTACGAAAAAAATAAAACAGTCAAACAAACACAGCCGTTTCAGCTGCACCGGTGCAGCTGACGTTTGAGCGGCATTTGACTTCGACGGACGGTATGTTACCCTTGCCGTTTTGACCAACAAGCAACGAAAGGACAAATATGGGCAGCCTGATTATTGAAGATTTGCAGGAAGGCTTCGGCAAAGAGGCGGTAAAGGGTAAAGAAATCACCGTCCACTACACTGGCTGGCTGGAAAACGGAACCAAATTCGACTCCAGCCTCGACCGCCGCCAACCGCTGACCATCACGCTCGGCGTCGGACAAGTTATCAAAGGTTGGGACGAAGGCTTCGGCGGCATGAAGGAAGGCGGCAAACGCAAGCTGACCATCCCTTCGGAAATGGGTTACGGCGCACACGGTGCCGGCGGTGTGATTCCCCCGCACGCCACTTTGATATTTGAAGTCGAGCTGTTAAAAGTGTACGAATAAAGCTGCCTGACCAATGCCGTCTGAAACACAAACAAATCGTTTCAGACGGCATTTTGTTTTAAATAAAACATCCGTATTGGCAAATACTATTGAAAAACATAGCCTGTTTTTCCGGTTTTATCGTATCATTCCCCAACTTACCCCATTGATAAGGAAGCGGTTTATGCTGCAAAGAACTTTGGCGAAATCCATCAGTGTTACCGGAGTCGGCCTGCATTCCGGCGAACGGGTCGCGCTGACCCTGCACCCCGCACCTGAAAACAGCGGGATTTCATTCCGCCGCACGGATTTGGAAGGGGAAATGGGTGGGCAAATCAAACTGACCCCTTATTTGATCAACGATACCCGCCTTTCATCCACCATCGTTACCGACAAAGGCGTGCGCGTCGGCACCATCGAACACATCATGTCCGCACTGTCCGCCTACGGTATCGACAATGCGCTGATTGAATTGAACGCACCCGAAATCCCGATTATGGACGGCTCCAGCCTGCCGTTTATTTACCTCCTGCAAGATGCGGGCGTTGTCGACCAAAAGGCGCAAAAGCGTTTTTTAAAAATCCTCAACCCCGTCGAAGTCAAAGAAGCGGGAAAATGGGTGCGCTTTACACCGTATGACGGATTTAAAGTTACCCTGACCATCGAATTCGACCATCCGGTTTTCAACCGCAGTTCGCCCACTTTTGAAATCGATTTCGCTGGCAAATCCTACATCGATGAAATCGCACGCGCGCGCACTTTCGGCTTTATGCACGAAGTTGAAATGATGCGTGCCCACAATCTCGGCTTAGGCGGCAATTTGAACAACGCCATCGTGATTGACGACACAGATGTCCTGAATCCCGAAGGTTTACGCTATCCCGATGAGTTTGTCCGCCACAAAATCCTTGATGCCATCGGCGATTTGTATATCGTCGGACATCCGATTGTCGGCGCGTTTGAAGGCTACAAATCGGGACACGCCATCAACAACGCACTCTTGCGCGCGGTTTTAGCAGACGAAACGGCTTACGAATGGGTGGAATTTTCCGACAGCGATGATTTGCCCGACGCATTTCACGAGCTGAACATCAGAAATTGTGGATAACGCCCCATTCTCCAAACAAATGCCGTCTGAATCGATAAAATACCCGCTTCAGACGGCATTTTTATATACGTATCCCATCCGAAACTTTATAGTGGATTAACAAAAATCAGGACAAGGCGACGAAGCTGCAGACAGTACAAATAGTACGGCAAGGCGAGGCAACGCCATACTGCTTTAAATTTAATCCACTATACTTATACACAACCAACCCAAAGCTATTTAACTGAAATATTGTGAGATTTACCCGGAAATCTCATTTTCTCCACCACTTATACACAAATCCGGATGCACACTCTGCCAATATGCAGAAAAAAAGACATTCGTGCCGTCAACTTACTATTCCCACAAGTTCCAAACACATTTCCCTCTCAAATCTCCACAGTATTCCCGTTCTTAAAGGCGCCGGCAGCCATTCGGTAAAGAAAAGTAGGATGCCATCTGCACAACAAGCAAACTATCCATAAAACCAATCCTTCACGAAAAACAATCCACAGGCATGCACAAAAGGGAATCCGCCTTACCGACACCCTTTTAAAACGGAAATCCCAATGATTTTTAAAATAAAAAAAAGTTACCCACAGAAAATTTTTCATATCAATATAATCATCGTTTTATTATTTAAATTTTATATTTTATTTATAACCCTTCAGGGGAACGCCACAGTAAAGCGTAAAGGCATCTTTTCAAAAAATTAAAAAGTTAAGGATTGTTAAACAAGTGTAAATCAGGTAGAGTTGCAGTCGATAAATTAAATCTATAACGGAGCTTCCTGCAATGAAAGGCGATATTGGCGTAATCGGTTTGGCGGTTATGGGTCAAAACCTGATTTTGAATATGAACGATTGCGGATTTAAGGTTGTCGCCTACAACCGGACAACCAGTAAAGTGGACGAATTTTTAAACGGCGCGGCTAAGGGAACGGATATTGTCGGCGCGAATTCCCTGCAAGACTTGGTCGATAAGCTGGCAAAACCGAGAAAAATCATGATGATGGTTCGCGCAGGTTCGGTGGTTGACGACTTTATTGAACAACTGCTTCCGTTGTTGGAAGAAGGCGACATCATTATCGACGGCGGCAATGCCAATTATCCCGACACGACACGGCGGACACATTACCTTGCTGGAAAAGGGATTTTGTTTGTCGGCGCGGGCGTATCCGGCGGCGAAGAAGGCGCGCGGCGCGGGCCGTCCATTATGCCGGGCGGGGATAAGCGCGCTTGGGAAGCGGTCAAACCGATTTTTCAGGCGATTGCCGCCAAAACGCCGCAGGGCGAACCGTGTTGCGACTGGGTCGGCAAGGACGGCGCGGGACATTTTGTCAAAATGGTGCATAACGGTATCGAATACGGCGATATGCAGTTGATTTGCGAAGCGTACCAGTTTATGAAAGACGGTTTGGGACTGTCCTACGACGAAATGCACCGCGTGTTTACCGCGTGGAACAAAACCGAGCTGGATTCTTATCTGATTGAAATCACAGCGGCAATTTTGGGCTATAAGGACGAAGGCGGCGAACCGCTGGTCGAGAAAATCCTCGATATGGCAGGGCAAAAAGGCACGGGCAAGTGGACGGGCATCAATGCTTTGGATTTGGGCATTCCGCTGACGCTGATTTCCGAAGCGGTATTCGCCCGCTGCGTTTCGTCGTTCAAAGAACAGCGCGTGCAGACTGGCAAGCTGTTCGCCCGAACCGTTATGCCCGTCGAAGGCGGCAAACAAGAATGGGTTGAGGCGTTGAGACAGGCTCTACTTGCATCCAAAATCATTTCCTACGCACAAGGCTTTATGCTGATCCGCGAAGCGGGCGAAAGTTACGGCTGGGATTTGGACTACGGCAACACTGCGCTGCTGTGGCGTGAAGGCTGTATTATCCGCAGCGCGTTTTTGGGCAATATCCGCGATGCCTATGAAAACAATCCCGATTTGGTGTTCTTGGGTGTGGATCCGTATTTCAAAAATATTTTGGAAAACTGCCTGCCGGCATGGCGCAAGGTGGTTGCCAAGGCGGTCGAATGCGGCATCCCTATGCCCTGCATGGCTTCGGCGATTACGTTCTTGGACGGCTACACGACCGAACGTCTGCCTGCCAACCTCTTGCAGGCACAGCGCGACTACTTCGGCGCGCACACTTACGAGCGCACCGACAAACCGCGCGGCGAGTTTTTCCATACCAACTGGACGGGCAAGGGCGGAGATACCGCTTCGACAACCTACGATATTTGATTCCGTTGCCGAAATGCCGTCTGAACCGTTCAGACGGCATTTGTTTTGCAGGAAATAGAAAGATGTTCCAATGGCTTTATGATGTATTGTGGCTGCTTGCGCCGATATGGATACGGCGTTATTTGGACAAACGCTCCGGAAGTGCC
Source organism: Neisseria benedictiae (assembly GCF_958267435.1). NCBI lineage: Bacteria > Pseudomonadati > Pseudomonadota > Betaproteobacteria > Neisseriales > Neisseriaceae > Neisseria > Neisseria benedictiae. Next base: position 107,731 of record NZ_CATQFV010000032.1, on the reverse strand, counting down.
CCGGCATATCGGGCGCATCGGGACGAGCGTTTCGGCAAGCCGTATCCGAATCCCATTACCGGCGCGGTTTGGATACACGCCGTTTCGGTCGGAGAAACGCGTGCCGCCCAGTCCTTGATACGCGAGTTGCGGCGGCGTTTTCCCGATGCGCCGCTGCTGATGACGCAGATGACCCCGACGGGGCGGGAAACCGCGCAAGTTCTGTTTCCCGATGCGCAATGCCGCTATCTTCCGTATGACAAAAAAACGTGGGTACGGCAGTTTTTGCGCGAACACCGCCCGATGTTCGGCATTTTGATGGAAACCGAAATCTGGCCCAACCTGATGAGGGAATGCCGGCGCGCGGGTGTGCCGCTGTTTTTGGCGAATGCGCGGCTGTCGGAAAAATCGCTGAACGGTTATCTGAAAGTCCGCCGCCTGATCCGTCCTGCCGCCGCTTCGCTGACGGGTTGTCTGGCGCAGACGGAGGCGGATGCGGCGCGGTTGGCGAAATTGGGCGCGGCATCCGTGCAGGTGTGCGGCAATACCAAATACGACCTGATGCCGTCTGAACAGATGAAAACGCTGGCGGGGCAGTTTAAAAAACGCATCGGAGGCCGGCCGGTTGCCGTGTGCGGCAGCACGCGCGTTTATCGGGGCGAAGACGAGGCGGAGAAACTGCTGGCGGCGTGGCAACAATATCGCGGCGATGCCCTGCTGGTCGTCGTGCCGCGCCATCCCGAGCATTTTCAGACGGCATTTGAAACGGCAAAACGCTTCGGGTTTAAGGTTCAGCGGCGCAGCGACGGTTTGCCGGTCGAACCCGATACGCAGGTGTGGATAGGCGACAGTATGGGCGAGCTGTATGCGTATTACCTGTGCGCCGATGTCGCTTTTGTCGGCGGCAGTCTGGTCGATTCGGGCTGTCAGAACATCATCGAACCGCTTTCCTGCGGCGTTCCGACGATATTCGGCTTTTCGACCTACAATTTTTCCGAAGCCTGCCGGCACGCCTTGGCATCGGGTGCGGCGGTTCAAGTCGAATCGGCGGATGCGTGGAGGGAAGCCGTTGAAAAAACCTTATCGGACGAGGGGGGCGGAATGCGGATGCAGGCGCGCGTGGACGGCTTTATCGCACAACATCGCGGAGCGGGCGCGAGAATCGCCGACGCGGTACGGGAAGCGGTATGCGGACATCGGGGGCGATAGTGATACAATCCGTATCCGAGTTTTCCGGTTGGAGCATCGTATGAGTATTTATGCCGTCGCGCACATCGTCCATCTGTATTGCGCCATTGCCTTTGTCGGCGGCGTGTTTTTTGAAGTGCTGGTTTTGTCCGTCCTGCACACGGGACGGGTGTCGCGCGAGGCGCGGCGCGAAGTGGAAAAGGCAATGTCTTACCGCGCCGTCAGGGTGATGCCGTTTGTGGTCGGACTGCTGTTCGCCAGCGGCATCGTGATGGCGGCAAACCGCTACCTTCCTATATTGGGCGAACCGTTTGCCACTTCCTTCGGCACGATGCTGACGCTGAAAATCCTGTTGGCGTTCAGCGTGTTGGCGCATTTCGCCATCGCCGTCGTCAAAATGGCGCGTTCCACACTGACGGTCGGCTGGTCGAAATACATACACGCCGTCGTCTTTACCCATATGCTGCTGATTGTCTTTTTGGCAAAAGCGATGTTTTATATCAGCTGGTAACACAACTACATTTCAAATCAGGAGATTGAACCATGACAGAATATCCCGGTATCGGGTCGCCGTTGTTTTACGGCGTTTTTTTTGCGGCAGTGCTGGTCATGATTGCCTTGGATATGTTTTCGCTGAAGAAAAACGGCAGCCATAAAGTCGGTGTCAAAGAAGCCTTGGCATGGAGCGGCTTGTGGGTTGCCGTATCCTGCCTGTTCGCGGGCTGGCTGTATTTCGAACTCGCCGGCAATCCCGGCTACGGCGCGGCAGTCGCAAAAGAAAAAGTATTGGAATTCTTTACCGGCTACATTTTGGAAAAATCGTTGGCAGTCGACAATATTTTCGTGTTCCTGATGATATTCGGCTACTTCAAAGTCGCACCGCAGTTTCAGCACCGCGTGCTGCTGTACGGCGTATTGGGCGCATTGGTATTGCGCACCGTCATGATTTTCGTCGGCGCGGCACTGGTTCGGCAGTTCGAGTGGATTCTGTATCTGTTCGGCGCGTTCCTGCTCTATACCGGCATACACATGATGAAGCCCGAAGGCGATGAGGAAGAGGATTTGGCAAACAGCAGGCTGCTGAATGCCGTCAAGAAAGTCGTTCCGGTCGGCACGGAGTTTCACGGCGAGAAATTTTTTACCGTCGAAAACGGCAAAAAAATCGCCACGCCGCTGTTTTTGGTGCTGGTCATGATTGAATTGAGCGATGTCGTGTTTGCCGTGGACAGCATTCCCGCCGTCTTTGCCGTTACCACCGATCCGTTTATCGTGCTGACTTCCAATATTTTCGCGATTCTGGGTTTGAGGGCGATGTATTTCCTTCTGGCAGATATCGCGGAACGTTTTGTATTCCTGAAATATGGATTAGCATTTGTTTTGAGTTTCATCGGTCTGAAAATGCTGATGATGCATTGGGTGCACATCCCGATTTCCATTTCGCTGTCGGTTGTGTTCGGCGCGTTGGGTGCATCGATACTGACCTCGTTAATTTATACGAAAAAACAGCCTGATAAATAAAATGTCGTCTGAACGCCGATAAAATGGTTGACTGCATCAGGCTTGATGTATAGAATTTCGGGCTTATCGGGTCGTTAGCTCAGTCGGTAGAGCAGCGGACTTTTAATCCGTTGGTCGAGCGTTCGAATCGCTCACGACCCACCAGATAAAACAAAAAAAAGCCGAGTTTTCAAAACTCGGCTTTTTTTGTCTTCCGACAATCCTTGTTCGGAAAGCGCGGCATTTCGTCAAATTCTTTGGTGCGGCTTCCGTATTTTTCCCGAAAATCCCTTATAATTCCGCCTCTGCAACCTTCATCGGGTGATGCTTTATGCGTTGTCCCGAGTATTGAAATATTACAAGTACCCACCAGGAAAGAACAAACGTGGACAAACTGAAAATCTCCGCAAACGGCCCGCTCAACGGGGAAATAACGGTCTCGGGCGCGAAAAACGCGGCATTGCCGCTGATGTGCGCGGGTTTGCTGACATCGGGTACGTTGCGCCTGAAAAACGTCCCTATGCTGGCAGATGTGAAAACCACACAAAAGCTGCTTCAGGGCATGGGCGCGCGCGTCCTGACCGACAATATCAGTGAATTTGAAATCAACGGCGGTACGGTAAACAACACCTGCGCCCCTTACGAGTTGGTTCGGACGATGCGCGCTTCGATTTTGGTGCTTGGCCCGACGCTGGCGCGTTTCGGCGAGGCGCAAGTCAGCCTGCCGGGCGGTTGCGCCATCGGTTCGCGCCCCGTCGATCAGCATTTGAAAGGCTTGGAAGCGATGGGGGCGGAAATCGTCATCGAACACGGTTACGTCAAAGCCAAAGGCAAACTCAAAGGTACGCGCGTGGCGATGGATGTCGTTACCGTCGGCGGCACGGAAAACCTGCTGATGGCGGCGACGCTGGCGGAAGGTACGACGGTTTTGGAAAACTGCGCCATTGAGCCTGAAGTGGTCGATTTGGCGGAATGCCTGGTCAAAATGGGCGCGAAAATCAGCGGCATCGGTACGTCCACAATGATTGTGGAAGGTGTGGACGAGCTGCACGGCTGCGAACACAGCGTCGTCCCCGACCGGATTGAAGCGGGGACGTTCCTGTGCGCGGTGGCGATAACCGGCGGCAGGGTGGTTTTGCGGAATGCCGCCCCGAAAACGATGGAAGTGGTGTTGGACAAACTGGTCGAGGCAGGTGCGGTGATTGAAGCGGGCGACGATTGGATCACCATCGATATGCGGCAGCGTCCGAAGGCGGTGGACATCCGCACGGTCGTCCACCCCGGCTTCCCCACGGATATGCAGGCGCAGTTTATGGCATTGAATGCCGTGGCGGAGGGAAGCTGCCGTGTGGTGGAAACGATTTTTGAAAACCGCTTTATGCACGTCCCCGAGTTGAACCGGATGGGGGCGAACATTACAACCGAGGGCAATACGGCATTTGTGCAGGGTGTGGGACAGCTTTCCGGCGCGGTCGTCAAGGCGACGGATTTGCGCGCGTCCGCAAGCCTCGTTATCGCCGGTTTGGCGGCGCGCGGCGAAACCGTGGTCGAACAGATTTACCACTTGGATCGCGGTTATGAAAATATTGAAAAAAAACTCGGCAGCGTCGGCGCGAAAATCGAGCGCGTATCCGGCTGATCGGGTTGCGATGCCGTCTGAAGGCTTCAGACGGCATCAATTGTTTCTGTATCGCAAACACTGATTGAAAAGGACTGATTATGGCATTTTTAAAACTGACCGAACAAAACGTGCAGGGCAAAACCGTCCTCATCCGCGCCGATATGAACGTGCCGTTCAAAGACGGCAAAATCAGCGACGACACCCGTATCCGCGCCTCGCTCGCGTCCGTCAAATACTGCCTGGACAACGGCGCGTCCGTTATCGTGATGACCCACTTGGGCCGACCGACCGAAGGCGAGTTCCACCCCGAAGACGACGTCGCGCCCGTTGCCGCGCACTTGGGCAGCCTGTTGGGCAAAGACGTGAAAGTATTGAACGACTGGCGTGAAAACAAACCCGCCCTGAACGCGGGCGATGTCGTTATGCTGCAAAACGTGCGCATCAACAAGGGCGAGAAGAAAAACGATTTGGAACTGGGCAAAGCCTATGCCGCCTTGTGCGACGTGTTCGTCAACGACGCGTTCGGCACCGCGCACCGCGCCCAAGCTTCGACCGAAGCCGTTGCCCAAGCCGCGCCCGTTGCCTGCGCCGGCGTATTGATGGCGGGCGAACTCGACGCTTTGGGCAAAGCCCTGAAACAGCCCGCGCTCCCGATGGTGGCGATTGTTGCCGGCAGCAAAGTGTCCACCAAGCTGACCATTCTCGAATCGCTGGCGGACAAAGTCGACCAACTCATCGTCGGCGGCGGCATCGCCAACACCTTCCTGTTGGCGGAAGGCAAAGCCATCGGTAAATCTTTGGCGGAACACGATTTGGTGGAAGAATCCAAAAAAATTATGGCGAAAATGGCGGCCAAAGGCGGCTCCGTACCGCTGCCGACCGATGTCGTCGTTGCCAAAGCCTTTGCCGCCGATGCCGAAGCGGTCGTGAAAGACATTGCCGACGTTGCCGAAGACGACATGATTCTGGACATCGGCCCGAAATCCGCCGCCGCGCTTGCTGAGTTGCTCAAAGCCGCAGGCACGGTGGTGTGGAACGGCCCGGTCGGCGTGTTCGAGTTTGACCAATTCGCAGGCGGCACGAAAGCCCTTGCCGAAGCCATTGCCCAAAGTAAAGCGTTCTCGATTGCGGGCGGCGGCGACACGCTGGCGGCGATTGCCAAATTCGGCGTTACCGGTCAAATCGGCTATATTTCTACCGGAGGCGGCGCGTTCTTGGAGTTCTTGGAAGGCAAAGAGTTGCCCGCCGTAGCCGCTTTGGAAAAACGCGGCGCGTAAGCGGTTTGAGATAAAAAATGCCGTCTGAAACGTTGTGCTGTTTCAGACGGCATTTTTGTGTGGCGTTTATTGTGCTTTGGCTGCCCATTCCGCCGGTGTGGCGGCTACCGAAATGGAAAGTGCGTGCAGTTCGTTACTTTCCAGTTGGGCTTTAAGCCCGTCTTTAATCAGGCGGTGGCGTGCAAGGCGTGCCTTGCCTTCAAATTCTGATGAAACGATGACGGCGAAAAAATGGTGTCCGTCGCCTTCTACTTCGATGTGTTCGCATTTTGCCACGCCTGCAATCAGGGCTTTGACTTGTTCGGGTGTCAGCATAGTGGGGAGTCCTTATTGGGAAAATGCGCCATTATACTGGCAAATCGAAATGCCGTCTGAAACGGCTTCAGACGGCATTTTTGACGGTGTTTTATTTTTTGGCCTTGAAGCCGAGCAGGTGCTGGGTGGTGGCAAGCCACGCGCCGAATACGCCCAACGCGATGACGAAGCCGAACACCAGCGAAACTTCGCTGAAATGGAAGAAACGCCAGCCGATATTGAGACCGTAGGGTTTGAAGATGGCATCGACCAACGGACGCACGGCGGAAAGCAACCAGCCGCACAGTCCCAAGCTGACGGCGGCGGAGAAGATGCTCTGCCACATGGCTTGGTAAAGGAAAGGGCGGCGGATAAACGATGCGGGCGCACCGAGCAGCTTGGTGATTTCGATTTCTTCTTTGCGGCTGAGGATTTGCAGGCGGATGGTGTTGTGTGCGACAAGGACGAACGCCATCCCCAGCGTCAGTGAAAGAAACCATAAAATTTTACGGATGAATTCGTTGATTTGGTACAGTGTCTGTACCCATTCCGTATCCATGTTGGCGGATTCGACCATAGGCAGTTTGGTAATGTCTCGGTAGATTGCCTGCATTTGGTCGGGAGTGGTTGCCGGGTCGGGGGTAACGATAAAGACATCCGGCAGGGGGTTGCCGTCAAGCATGGAAATCAGATTTTGGTCGAGATTGGACTGTAATTCTTCCAGACCGTCTTCTTTGCTGATAAAGCGGATGTTGTCGAGCCGTTTGTCGCGAGTCAGCAGGCTGCGCACGGTCTCGCTGTCGCTTTGTGTGGCAGCGGTTTCCATATAGACGGTGATTTGCGGCGACTCGTTGAGTTTGCCCAACACGCTTTGTCCGCTTTGGATGCCCAAATACATAAACAGCGGCAGCGTCATGGCGACGGCGAGCATCAGGAGGGTCAGTATTGTGCCGACAGGTTGGCGCATGAGTTGTTTGAGTGCGGTGCGTGCGGATTCGACGTGCAGCGAGAGGTAGTGGATGATGCTCATGCGAGTCGTCCTTTCGAGAGGCGCAGGATGCGGTGTCCGTAGTCCGCCATGAGGGTTTCGTCATGGGCGGCAACGATGACGGTGGTTCCTGCTTCGTGGAAGGTTTTGAACAATTCCATGATGTCGAGCGCGTAGGCGCGGTCGAGGTTGGCTGATGGTTCGTCGGCAATCAGCAGGCTGGGCTGATGAACGACGGCGCGGGCAATGCACAGGCGTTGTTGTTCACCGCCCGAGAGGGTTACGGGATCGTCCAATTCTCGCCCTTTCAAGCCGACTTTTTCAATGGCGATGCGGGCGCGTTCTTCGGCTTTGCGCGGCGGATAACCGATAATCCGCAGTGGGAGGATGACGTTTTGCAGGACGTTGCGGTCGTAGAGGATTTTGTGGTCTTGAAACACGATGCCGATATGTTGGCGCATAAAGCCGATTTGGTTGTCGGACAATGTGCCGAGGTCCTGCCCGTTAAACAGGACTTTGCCCCTGCTCGGCTTGGTGATGCCCGAAATCAGCTTGAGGACGGTGGATTTGCCCGAACCGGAGTGTCCCGCGATAAATATCATTTCGCCTTTGTTGATTTGGAAGCTGACGTTTTTCAGGGCTTCAAAACCGCCGGGATAGGTTTTGGAAACTTGTTCGAAACGGATCATAGGAGGTCCTGTGAGGAATGGGCGGCATATCGTTTCGGGCGGTTGCGTCCGCAGGGATATGCCGTCTGAACAATAGGTAAGACAGTACCGATTATAAAGATTCCGCCTGTTTTTAGATAGTGGATAAGTTTGCACCGGCAGGCGGGGGGGAAGAAAAATGCCGTCTGAAGCGGCTTCAGACGGCATCCGGCATTTAACGGCATTTTGAATGGGCGAGTTTGACGGCTTCGGTCAGGCTTTTTTCGTTTGCCTCCCCGGTAATGGTCTGCCTGTATCCGCATTTCGGGGCTTCGACGACGGTAAAGGGCAGTACGCCGACAGTGTTTCCGTAGGTTTTCATAAAGTTTCGGCTGTTCGCCCCGGTGTAACGCCAAATCGGGTAGGAAACAGGAGTTTGTTTGAGGAAGTTGCCGATATTGTCGGATGTGTCGAGCGCGATGCCGACCATATCGACGCTGCCTTTTTTCTGCGCTTTGTACCATTTGGACATGGCAGGCATCTCTTTTCGGCACGGACCGCACCAGGTTGCCCAAAGGTTGACGATGCGTACGGGGGCTTTGAGCGATTGCAGGCTTTGCGGGGTGTTGTCTTTCCATCCGGCCAGTTCGTCTGCCGAGGCGGTATGTGCGGCAAATGTGGCGGCAAGGGTGATTGCGGCAAGATTCAAGTATTTCATCGTTTTGTCCTTTGTATGTCGATTCGGGTATTGTAAACCGTTTGGTACGGTTGTAGGCGGGATATTGAGTAAAACCCTGTGTAAGCCGATAATAAGGGGATTGTCGAGAAGTAAGGAAATGTCATGTCTGAAATCAAAATTTTCCACAATCCGCGTTGCAGCAAATCGCGTGCCGCCTTGTCCCTATTGGAAGAACGCGGCATTGCTGCCGAAGTGGTCAAATATTTGGATACGCCGCCCGACTTGTCCGAATTGAAGGATATTTTCAACAAATTGGGTTTGGCATCGGCGCGCGGGATGATGCGCGTGAAAGATGATTTGTACAAGGAATTGGGTTTGGACAACCCCGATTTGGACAATGACGCGCTGCTGCGTGCCATCGCCGATCATCCCGCCCTGTTGGAGCGTCCGATTGTTTTGGCGAATGGTAAGGCGGCTGTAGGCAGGCCTTTGGAAAATATCGAAGCGGTATTGTGAACAAACGGCTGTTTTGCAGCCGCAACGGCTTGCGCTATTACCTGTTGGGCGGTTTCTGTTTGAGTGTTTTTCCGCTTTTGCTGGTGTTTGCCTCATCCGTTTGGGCGGTTTATCGGACGGGCGGGCAGGTTTTGCCGCCGTATGTCCGGGCGGATGCCGCGCTGGTGTTGGGTGCCGCCGCATGGGACAAACGCCCTTCCCCTGTTTTTCGGGAACGCATCAACCACGCCATCGCGCTTTACCAAAGCCGCAGGGTAGGCAAAATCGTGTTTACGGGAGGCCGGACCAAAAAAGGCTATATGACCGAAGCCGAGGTCGGGCGGCGGTACGCGCTCAAACAGGGGGTTCCGGCGCGCAACATCCTGTTTGAAAACACTTCGCGCAACACTTATGAAAACCTGAACAACATCCGTCCGGTTTTGCGTGCCAACGGTATTGCCAGTGTGGTGATTGTCAGCGATCCCTACCATTTGGCGCGGGCGGCGGAAATGGCGGAGGATTTGGGTGTCCGCGTTTATATGTCTGCCACGCCGACCACTCGGTTTGATGCGGGAAATAAGAAAAAAATCTTTATGCTGCAAGAGGGATATGCGTTATCCCTCTACCGTTTGGAAAAATGGGGGTGGGATTTTTTCAATTGGCTGTTTCATTGAACCTTTTTTCGGACGCAATCCCAAAGGAACCCGGTCGGCGGTGCGTGATACACTGTTCCGCGTGCCGAAGCATTGAAAACAAGGAAAATACCGTCTGAAACTTATCCGCAGGCAGGGTTCGGACGGCATTTTTGATGCCCAAGCACGGTAAAACCAGTAAAATAAACGCTTTCAAAGATTTCGGAGCCATCATGACCGTCAAAACCCGTTTCGCCCCCAGCCCCACCGGCTACCTGCATATCGGCGGCGTGCGCACCGCCTTGTTTTCATGGGCGTTTGCCCGCCATCATAAAGGCGAGTTCCTATTACGTATTGAAGACACCGACTTGGCGCGTTCTACCGCCGAATCCGTCAACATCATCCTCGACGGCATGAAATGGGTCGGTCTCAATTACGACAACGCCGACAACGTCGTTTACCAAACTCGCCGTTTCGACCGCTACAAAGAGGTCATTGCCGAACTTTTAGAAAAAGGCCATGCCTACTACTGCTATTGCAGCAAAGAAGAGCTGGAAGCCATGCGTGAGAAAGCCGAAAAAGAAGGCTCGGCGACTTACGACCGCCGCTGGCGTCCGGAAGTAGGTAAAACCCTGCCCGAAATCCCGTCCGACGTACAACCCGTTGTCCGTTTCAAAACGCCTTTGGACGGTGTGACCAAATGGACAGACTTGGTCAAAGGCGAAATCTCCATCCCCAACGAAGCACTCGATGACCTGATTATCGCCCGCGCCGACGGTACGCCGACCTACAACTTCTGCGTTGTCGTAGACGACTACGACATGGGCGTTACCCACGTTATCCGCGGCGACGACCATGTGAACAACACGCCGAAACAAATCAACATCTTAAAAGCCATCGACGCGAACCTGCCCGAATACGGCCACCTGCCGATGATTCTTAACGAACAAGGCAAAAAAATCTCCAAACGCAGCGGCGATACCGTTGCCATTACCGATTTCGGCGCAATGGGCATCCTGCCCGAAGCGATGCTCAACTATCTGGCACGCTTGGGCTGGGCGCACGGCGACGATGAATTCTTCACAATGGAACAATTCATCGAATGGTTTGATTTGAAAGACGTTTCCCCGTCTCCAAGCCGTATGGACTTGAAAAAACTCTACTGGATCAACGGCGAACACATCAAAATCACCACCAACGAAAAACTGGCCGAAATGGTGAAACCGCGCCTCGCCCTGCGCGATATCCATGAAACAAGCAAGCCTGCTTTGGAAGACGTGTTGGCATTGGTCAAAGACCGCGCCCAAGACCTGAACACCCTCGCCGACGAGTGCCTCTACTTCTACGTCAAACAAACGCCTGCCGAAGCGGATGTGCAGAAACACTGGGACGACGAAGCCGCCGCCCGTATGCTGCGCTTCGCCGAACGCCTCGAAGGGCTGGAAGACTGGAACGCCGAAGCCATCCACGACTTGTTCAAGCCCTTCTGTGACGAAGAAGGCATCAAAATGGGCAAACTCGGTATGCCCCTGCGCCTCGCCGTCTGCGGTACGGCGAAAACCCCGAGCGTCGATGCCGTGTTGGCATTAATCGGCAAAGAGGAAGTGTTGAAACGCATCCGCGCTTAAGTTATCCACAGGTGCGGGCAATGCCGTTTGATGTCGGAATGCGGCTTCAGACGGCATTTAAACGGAAGTTGAACATGAAAAAAATATTGTATTTTCTGATGTTTGTTTTTTCTACAGGCGTATGGGCGGGGGATGCGGAAGACAATCTGCTCAGCATCCAATCCGGCTATCGTGCCTTACTGCAAAAACAAAACAATTTGGACGGAAAAATCATCGGGATGCAGTCGGATTTGGAAGATGCGCGCCGGCGGTTGCAGACGGCGCAGGCGGATATTACCCGTTTGGAAGCGGAAATTCCTGCTGCAATGGCGCAAAAAGCCCGGCAGGCTGAAGAGCTGAGGCAAATCGGAGTGCGTTTGGACCATGCTTGGAATGCGGTTTACGGTGCGGGGGGAACAAAGGCGTCGGGGAATTGACCGATGAATTCTCTCTTTGTGGACAATACTGTTTCCATCACACGGCTGAAAGCCGGGCATATCGGCAGGTTGGTTCAGGCGTTGTTTGAGGAGTGGCACGGATTTGAACCGTGGTCTTCTGTGGATAAGATTCGTGCCTATTACGGCAGGTGTTTGAAGGATGACGAACTGCCGCTGGCTTTTGCGGCTGTGGATGATTCCGGAATCCTGTTGGGTTCGGCTGCGGTCAAGCGGCATGATATGGAAAGTTTTCCACAGTATGAATATTGGTTGGGCGATGTCTTTGTTTTACCTGAATATCGCGGAAAAGGCATTGGCAGGAGGCTGGTCGCCCACTGCATAGGCGCGGCTCGTTCGCTGGGGATAAAATTCTTGTATCTTTATACGCCTGATGTGCAAATATTTTATGAATCATTCGGCTGGGCGGTTGTCGGGCGACATTTCCATAACGGGGAATGGGTTACGGTTATGCGTTTGGATGTGGATAAGGTTTAAGCCGAATGGACAGATGCCGTCTGAGCTGTTCAGACGGCATTTTTATGTTTGGAAACTTCCTGTCAGATATAGTGGATTAACAAAAACCGGTACGGCGTTGTCTTGCCTTAGCTCAAAGAGAACGATTCTCTAAGGTGCTGAAGCACCAAGTGAATCGCTTCCGTACTATTTGTACTGTCTGCGGCTTCGTCGCCTTGTCCTGATTTTTGTTAATCCACTATAAAGTTTATCCACAGATTTTTCCATATGGTTTGATGCTGTTCCGCCAACGGAAATTAAGATACGGATTTGCACAAATCTTTCAGACGGTACAGTTCTGACAATGCTTCGCGCGGGGTCAGGCTGTCGGGATCGAGGTTTTCCAGGGCTGCTGCCAATATACCTTCAAAATGTTTTTCCTCTGCTTTGTCCACAAAGCTGCCCACATTCGGTTCATCTCCTTTTTCAGACGGCATGGTACTGAAAATATCCAGTTGGGGCCGGTTTGCGGCGGCTTGGTTTTCCAGTCCGTTCAAATGCTTTTGGGCGGATTTCAATGCGCGTACAGGCAGGCCGGCGAGTTTGGCGACGGCGATGCCGTAGCTTTTTCCGGCGGGCCCTGGTTGGATTTGGTGCAGGAACACGATGTCCTGTCCCTGTTCGAGCGCGGAAAGGTGCATATTGACGGCGGCGGAGTGGGCTTCGGTCAGGTAGGTCAGCTCGAAATAGTGGGTGGCAAACAGGCTGAAGGATTTGTTTTTTTGCAGCAGGTGTTCGGCAACGGCGTGCGCGATGGCGAGACCGTCGAAAGTGGAAGTACCACGTCCGACTTCGTCCATTAAAACAAGGCTTTGTTCGGTGGCGTGATGCAGGATGTAGGCGGTTTCGCTCATTTCGACCATGAAGGTGGAGCGGTTGGAGGCGAGGTCGTCCGATGCGCCGATGCGGGTGAAGATTTGATCGACAGGCCCGATTGTGGCGGCATCGGCAGGCACGAAACAGCCGGTGTGTGCCAATAAAACAATCAGCGCGACTTGGCGCATGTAGGTGGATTTGCCGCCCATATTGGGGCCGGTGAGCAGCATGAGGCGGTGTTTGTGGTCGAGGTCGGTGTGGTTGGCGGTGAAGTGGCGTACCTGCTGTTCGACCACGGGATGGCGGCCGTTTTCGATGTGGATAACCGGATAGTCGGCAAACTCGGGGCGGACGAAGTTCCGCTCTTTTGCCAAGGCTGAAAATGTGGACAACACGTCCAGCGCGGCGGCGGCTTTGGCGGCTTTTTGAAGCTGGGGCAATGCCGTCTGAAGGTTTTTCAATACGCCGTCAAAGAGTTGTTTTTCTAAGGCGAGGGCTTGGTCTTGGGCAGTCAGCACTTTGTCTTCAAAGGCTTTCAGTTCCGGCGTGATGAAGCGTTCGGCGTTTTTGAGGGTTTGCCGGCGTTGGTAGTCGGCAGGTGCTTGTTCGGCTTGGGTTTTGGACAATTCAATGTAAAAGCCGTGAACGCGGTTGAACTCGACTTTGAGTGTGGACAAACCGGTACGTTCGCGTTCCTTGGCTTCCAAATCCAGCAAAAATTCGTCGCCATGGTTTTGAATGCGGCGCAATTCGTCCAGTTCGGGATGAAAACCGTGGTTGATGACATTGCCGTCTTTCAGCCAGACGGAAGGTTCGGGCAAAATAGCTTGTCGGAGCTGTTCGGCTGTGGATAGGTTTTCCGGGAAAACGGCTTTGAGGGTTTCTAAGAGACTGCTGCCCTCGGCGGACAGTTCGATTTCGGACAGGGCAAACAGGCTGTCGCGCAGGGCGGCGAGGTCGCGCGGGCGGGCGTTGCCCACGGCAATACGGGCGGCGATGCGTTCGATGTCGGCAATGCTTTTCAGACGGCATTGGAGGGGTTCGTATTGGCTTTCCAGTGCGGCAACGGCTTCTTGGCGCGCTCGGATGTGAGCGCGGTTGCGTAAAGGGTGGTGCAGCCACAATGCCAACAGGCGGCTGCCCATATGGGTGGCGCAGCCGTCTAGTATGGAAAACAGGGTCGGCGATTTTTTGCCGGAGAGGCTTTGTGTGATTTCGAGGTTGCGGCGCGTGGCGGCATCCATGCCGATATATTGGCTGTCGGTTTCGAGCGACAGGCCGTCCAAGTGTTGCGGCATCAGGTTTTGCGTCAGGCGGATATAGTTCAACAGCGCGCCCGCCGCGCCAATCGCAACGGCGTGTTCTTTGCTGTCCAAACCGAAGCCGCGCAAATCCTGGCAGCCGAAATATTCCGTCAGCAGTTTTTCCCCCGCGTCGGCGGCAAACTGCCACGCATTCAGGCGTGTAACACCCGATGCCGTCTGAAGTTGCAGCGCGTTTTTACTGTCCGGCAGCAGAATTTCCGCCGCCTGCAGGCGCGCCAGTTCGTCGTCCAATTTATCCACAGTTGTCAGCTTGGTTTTGAATTCGCCGCTTTGCAGCGATGCCCACGCTAAACCGATGTATTTTTTGTCGGGAGACACGGCAACGATGCGGTTGGTTTCCTTGTCTTCCAGCAATGCGGAATCGGTCAGCGTGCCGGGCGTTACGATGCGGACAACTTTGCGTTCCACCGGCCCTTTGCCCGCGCCGACTTCGCCGACCTGTTCGCAAATTGCCACGCTTTTGCCCATCTTCACCAACCGCACCAGATACTGTTCCGCCGCGTGAAACGGCACGCCCGCCATTTTAATCGGCACGCCGTCCATCTGCCCGCGCGTGGTCAGGGTAATGTCCAGCAGCTTTGCCGCTTCCACTGCGTCATCCAAAAACAGCTCGTAAAAATCGCCCATGCGGTAAAACACCAGTTTGTCGGCATGTTGCGCTTTGATGGCGAGATACTGCTGCATCATCGGGGAAACGGAGGGTTTGGACATGGGGCTGCCTTATCATTAGGAAAACGGTATTGTAGCAAAAGGTTTTGTCTTCGACGGAATGAGACTGACCGTAAGCCTGTCAATAAAGTTGTGGAGACAAATAGGAAAACAGCAAACTTATCCACAAGAATATTATTAAGTCAAAAAACATCCACGCTTATCTGTCTTATACGGCAAGCCTTAAACTCAAATTTATTTGACAAAAAGTTAATGAAAATATTGGATATTTGCTACTTATACACAAGCAGGTCGGCAATCATCAAAATCATCATTAAAATTTTAAATTCAAATATTGATAATAAAAGTTTTGGAAATCTGTGAAAACAACAAAATTCATCTATATCAAATAAGCGTCAAGTAGTTGGGTGTAATAGTGGAGTGTAACTTTATTTCAGAATACAATACGGGCATTGAAATTTCGTTTCATAGCTTGGAGTATAAACATGAGCATTAAAGTAGCGATTAACGGTTTCGGCCGCATCGGCCGCCTCGCATTGCGTCAAATTGAAAAAGCCCACGGCATCGAAGTCGTCGCCGTCAACGACCTGACCCCTGCCGAAATGCTGCTGCACCTTTTCAAATACGACAGCACACAAGGCCGTTTCCAAGGTACTGCCGAATTAAAAGACGATGCCATCGTAGTAAATGGCAAAGAAATCAAAGTTTTCGCCAATCCAAATCCTGAAGAATTGCCTTGGGGCGAGTTGGGTGTGGATGTCGTCCTTGAATGTACCGGTTTCTTTACCAGCAAAACCAAAGCCGAAGCACACATCCGTGCCGGCGCGCGCAAAGTCGTGATTTCCGCACCTGGCGGCAATGATGTGAAAACCGTCGTATATGGCGTAAACCAAGACATTTTGGACGGCAGCGAAACCGTTATCTCCGCCGCTTCCTGCACCACCAACTGCCTTGCCCCGATGGCGGCAATCCTGCAAAAAGAGTTCGGCGTAGTCGAAGGCCTGATGACCACCATCCACGCCTACACCGGCGACCAAAACACCCTTGACGCGCCGCACCGCAAAGGCGATTTGCGCCGCGCCCGCGCCGCCGCGCTCAACATCGTGCCCAACAGCACCGGCGCCGCCAAAGCCATCGGTCTGGTTATCCCCGAATTGAACGGCAAACTCGACGGCTCTGCCCAACGCGTCCCCGTCGCCACCGGCTCGCTGACCGAATTGGTTTCCGTCCTCGAACGCCCTGTAACCAAAGAAGAAATCAACGCCGCGATGAAAGCCGCCGCCAGCGAATCTTACGGCTACAACGAAGATCAAATTGTTTCTTCCGACGTTGTCGGCATCGAATACGGCTCGCTCTTTGACGCAACCCAAACCCGCGTGATGACCGTGGGCGGCAAACAACTGGTGAAAACCGTTGCCTGGTACGATAACGAAATGTCCTACACCTGCCAACTCGTCCGCACTTTGGAATACTTTGCAGGCAAAATCTAAGGCTTGAACAAACCTGTGGATAAGTAAATGCCGTCTGAACACATTGCGTTCAGACGGCATTGTTTGTCTGTAACTTGATATTGCGGCTTATGGCGAACAAACAACAGCCGTTTGTTCAACTGCCATGCGGCAAAACCGGATTTTTGCCCGATTTAAAGCGGGGTTGGAGAAAGATCAATAACGGTTGCGCGGTTTTCCTCGATTTGAAACTTGACTTCATAATTCTCAATATTCATGACGTAAATCCGTTCGGGAATATTCTGATAGGCGGGGCGTGGGTCTTGGGCAATGCTTTGGCTGATTAGGTTTTGGGTGCTTTCAGATAAATTTTCCGCGCCGATGTTTTCCAGCCATACGACTTCAAGTTCTTCGGGTTTGCCGCTGACGAAGCCGGATGATGCATCGGGTTTGGATTCGACAAAGGGGATGTAGGGTTTAATGTCGATAATCGGTGTGCCGTCCAGTAGGTCTGCGCCGCTGCAATAAAGGCGGACGGGTTTGCCGGTTTCGATACGTTCGAGTTTTAAGAGCGATAGTCCGAGATGGTTGGGGCGATGGGGGCTGCGCGTGGCGAATACGCCCATTTTTTGTTTGCCGCCGAGCCGTGGCGGGCGCACCATTTGTGCCCAGCCTTCATCCAATACGCCGTGAAAAATAAAACTTATCCACACATAATCGAAGTGTTCCAGTCCGCGCACGCTGTCTGCGGTAAATTCGGGATTCAGCTCGATGCATACTTCTGCGGCGGAGACTAAACCGGGCTGGCGGGCGATGCCGAATTTCTGTTTGTAGGGCGATCGGGCGGTGCCGATGGGGGTAATGGTATAAGTCATAAGATTGTGGATAAGTTTTTTGGAAAAACCTTATCTTATCACAGCCGGTTTTACCGCTTTCGGGCAGTAATTTGTTATAATACAGGGCATTTTAATCGTGTTGAAATAAAGTAGCACAGAATCCTCGTGTCCAAGACGCTCTTAAAAAAGGCATTGGAGTATTGATAAAAAAAAAGAAGCATAACGGTTCGCTATAACGAAGAGGGAATCCCGTATATTACACCCAAGTCAGGTTGTTATCTTTCCTTTCAGATCTCACCTATAGGAGGTGAGATTGAAATTTTGGGTAATAAAATCGGATTACAGCTTCTAGCAAGGAGCATCTTAGGTATAGCTAAAATGGAGGAGGTGGATATGACATATCATATCCACCTAGATGAATTGTACTCCTTAAATAAAGAAGGTAAGAGTTTTGTTATTCGTAAAATAGAGAATGACGATCTTAAGTGAAGAAGTAATGAGATGATTGTTTCCATTGATGTTGATGCACAAAAAACTTTTACGCCTTTGTGTCCTGACGAGCTACCTGTGAACGAGGGGCATTTGATTGTCGAAGAGTTGAATGCCCAAGCCGCTTTGGCGGATTTGCGCGTGATGACGAAAGATGCGCATCATACGGCAGCGAAATGGCTTGTGGGTAACTCTGTTGATATGTTGAAGCCGACAGGTTTGCCTGATGCGGATTTGACTTGGGTGGCTCATGCAATGGTCGGTACGCGTGGCTATGAATTGTTGGGCGGTCTGCCTTCTGCCAAAGAATACGATTATTGTGTTTGGAAAGGCGTCGATCCCGAATTGCATCCTTACGGCGCGTGTTTTCACGATATTGAGGAAAAACTGAGCACTGGATTGATTGAGTGGCTGCGTTGTCAACATACGGATACGGTCATTGTCGGCGGGTTGGCTACGGATTATTGTGTAAAAATAACGGTTTTGCAGTTGCTTAAAGGTGGTAATTGGCAGGTTATCGTCAATGAAGCGGCTTGTCGGGGCATTGCGCCGGATACCATTGAAACGGCATGGCAGGAAATGCGTTCTGCCGGTGCAATTATCTTAAAAAACGCCGAAGAAATTAAAAAATATATTAATAATCAATGAGTTAAAATCGTTTCACGTGAAACATACTTCTTAAATATGAAAATTTTGCTTGTCCGCTTGTCCAGTATGGGCGATTTAATTCACACTTTGCCCGCAATCGAGGATTTGGCGCGACAATGCCCTAATGTGGAACTTCATTGGCTGTGTGAAGCTGGATTTGCAGATATTGCGCGCCTGCATCTGTTTGTGAAAAAAATCCATGTGATGAGATGGCGGCAATGGCGCAAACATCTCTTTCGGGTTGAAACTTGGCGAGAAATAGGTCGTCTGAAACAGGCTTTGCGGCAGGAAGCATTTGATTTTGTATTGGATAGTCAAGGTCTGATTAAAAGCGCGTGTTTCGCCAAAATGGCGAAATCCCCTATTTATGGTTTGGATAAAAATAGCGCGCGTGAGAGATTGGCTGCGGTTGCGTATGAGAAAACATACGCTGTACCGAAGGGGAAAAATGCCGTTTGGCGCAACCGAGAGCTGTTTGCCCAAGTATTTGGGTATGTGATGCCTGAAACGCAGGTATTCGGTTTGACTGTTCCTGAGGCGGGTCGTCTGAAAAATTTAGAGCAGCCGTATTATGCAGCTTTGCACGCGACTAGCCGAGACAGTAAATTATGGCCTATGGAAAACTGGCGGGTGTTGCTGCAAAAACTGAATGAAGAGCAACAATGCAATATTTACCTGCCATGGGGAAGTAAAGCTGAAAAAACGCGTGCCGAACAGATTGCAGATGGACTGCCTTTTGCTATTGTGTGTGACAAAATGAATTTATTGCAGGCAGCGTATCTGCTGAAACACGCGGTCGGAATTGTTGGCGTGGATACCGGTTTGCTGCATTTGGCAAACGCCTTGGAAAAACCTGTAGTCGGCATTTATACCGATACCGATCCGATTAAAACAGGCGTTCAGGTTTCGCTTATTGCAAGAAATTTGGGTAATATCGGGCAGATTCCGACCGCAGATTTGGTTTATCAAGCTTTGATGGATTGTGTGGCTGCTGATGAGGTTTGGATGCCGTCTGAAACTGAAATGGCGGGATGATGTTTCTAATTTATCGAGTGTGGAAATGTCTATCTACCGGCCTGAGTAAATACTTTTAAATGATATAATCGGCAAGTATTATCCGGAAGATTTTTAAATAAATCCGGTTTTAAGGAAAACGGATTTGGTTTTGTAGAGAAGAAGGTTTGGTTTCGCCGGATGGAAAGCAACGTTCTTTTTGGGAGAATTTAATGAAAGCACTGGTCGCGGTAAAGCGCGTAGTAGACTACAACGTCAAAGTTCGTGTAAAAGCCGATGGTTCGGATGTGGATATCGGTAATGTCAAAATGTCGATGAACCCATTTGACGAAATCGCTGTGGAAGAAGTCGTCCGACTAAAAGAAGCCGGAAAAGTAAGCGAAATCGTAGCGGTTTCTTTGGGCGAGAAAAAATGCGAAGAAACGTTGCGTACCGCTTTGGCTATGGGTGCCGACCGTGCAATTCATGTTGAAACCGATGCGAAATTGGAGCCTCTGGCTGTTGCCAAGCTGCTGAAAGCCGTTGCGGACAAAGAAAATCCGCAAATTTTCTTTTTGGGCAAACAAGCGATTGATGATGATGCTAACCAAGTGGCGCAAATGCTGGCAGCTTTGTTGAATGCGGCGCAAGGTACGTTTGCTTCAAAAGTACAAATTGAAGGTGATGAAGTACAGATTGTGCGCGAAATCGATGGCGGCGAAGAAACGATTGCATTGAAACTGCCTGCAGTCATCAGTGCAGATTTGCGTTTGAATGAGCCTCGCTTTGTCAAACTCCCTAATATTATGGCGGCAAAGAAAAAACCTTTGGAAAAACTGGCTCCTGCCGATTTGGTTGCCGACATTTCACCTCGTCTGAAAACGGTGAAATTTGCTGAACCTAAGGCGCGTCAGGCAGGCGTAAAAGTAGCAAGCGTTGCCGAATTGGTTGAAAAATTGAAAAACGAAGTCAAAGTGATTTGAGGAGACTGAAATGAGTGTATTGATTATTGCTGAACACGACAACAAACAGTTGAATCCTGCCACTTTGCATGCTGTTACCGCTGCCGTCAAACTGGGCAAAGTCGATTTATTGGTTGCCGGAAACGGCGCATCGTCCGTCGTGGAATTCGCGAAGCAAGTAGCGGGAGTGGAAAAAGTTTTGGTTGCAGATGCTACTCATTATGCTGAAGGTTTGGCTGAAGAGTTGGCTCCGCTGGTTGTTAAATTGGCGGTGGATTACCGCTATGTTGTAGCAACGGCGACTACATTCGGTAAAAACCTTCTGCCCCGCGTAGCCGCCTTATTAGACGTACCGCAAATTTCTGATTTAACCGAGATTGTAGATAACACGACTTTTGTGCGCCCGATTTATGCAGGTAATGCATTTGAAACCGTGCAAGCCGATGCAGAAAAATTAGTGCTAACCTTCCGTGCGACGGCTTTTGACGCAGTGGCGGCGCAAGGTGGCAATGCTGAGGTAATTAATGTTGAAACAACCCCTGCCCAAAACCTGAGTCGTTTTGTGAACCGTCAGCTTTCCCATTCCGATCGTCCTGAACTGACTCAGGCAAAAGTGATTATTTCCGGTGGTCGTGCGTTGGGTAGTGCAGAAAAATTCAATGAGGTGCTGACACCGTTGGCGGATGTTTTAGGTGCGGCAATCGGTGCATCCCGTGCGGCAGTTGATGCTGAATATGCGCCAAACGATGCTCAAGTCGGACAAACCGGTAAAGTGGTTGCGCCGCAACTCTATTTTGCAATCGGTATTTCAGGTGCAATTCAACACGTTGCCGGTATGCAAGACAGTAAGGTGATTGTTGCAATCAATAAAGATGCTGATGCGCCGATTTTCAATGTAGCCGATTATGGATTAGTAGGTGATTTATTTGAAATCGTTCCACAATTAACAGAAGTATTGAAAAATTAATGTTTCACGTGAAACTTTCAGACGACCTCGTTATTAATGAGGTCGTCTGAAAACATTTCAGCATGATTACGACTTATAAAACCATTACTTCCCCGACGCAGGCTGAGTTTAAAGATAAAGGCAGCCGTTTTATTGCATTTGCCTATCCGATTCGGATATTGTCTGATGTGAAAAAAATACCTCGATCCGTTAAAGGAAGAACATCATAAAGCGCGGCATTGGTGCTATGCCTATCGTTTGGGTGTAGATGGTATGCAATTTCGTGCCAACGATGATGGAGAGCCATCAGGAAGTGCTGGACGACCAATTTTGGGACAGATTGATTCGGTGGGTATCACCGATGTTTTGGTTGTGGTTGTCCGCTATTTCGGCGGTACTTTATTAGGCGTTCCAGGTCTGATACATGCGTACAAAGAGGCGACGGCTCAAGCGTTGGCAGTTGCAGAAGTGGTTAAAAAGAATATTGAAAAAACCGTTTGGCTGAAATGTGAATATCCGTTTTTGAATGAAGCGATACGCATTGCCAAACAATATCAGGTGGATATATTGGAGCAGGATTTACAGTTGGATTGCCGATTGACGGTAAATTTGTCGTTGGCAAATTATGAGGCCTGTGTTTTGGCTTGGAAGAATACACGGCAAATTGAAGTAAATACGGAAAAGCCTTTTGAATGAAAAGGTCGTCTGAAATGCTTTGTGATGGTATTTTAGACGACCTCTTCGTTCATTAATCTTCTTGCGTATATCTGTCTAAGGCATCGACGCTGGAGCGCAAATATAGCCAGGCTAATTGATGAAATTCGCCCAGCGCGTTCCATAACGCGTCTTCACTCATAATGCTGTATTCGCCTTCCGTACTTAAATCCAGTTCCGCCCCGTCTTCAATAGCCTGATGACACGCCTGATATTCGTGGGTGTAGAAATTAGCCATATCGCGAATTAAAGCGACGGCATATTTCCAACGGCGGATGTTTTCTTCTAATTGCGGTAGTAAATAACACCATTCGCGGTATTTGCTTTGGATTTCATCAATACGTTTTTGTATGTTTGCTTGTCCTTTTTTAATTTGTGAATAAGTTGAATAGGTTGCAGAGTGGAATGAAACGGTTTTTTGTTTAATTTCACCAAAATTTCTTTAAACGGGACAAAAGTCCCTTTGTATTGAGTTTTCGTTAAAAGTACATATTTGTCAAGGAGATGGCATGAAACTGCTGGTTATCGGTAATGGTGGTCGCGAACACGCGCTGGCTTGGAAATTGGCGCAGTCGCCCAAAGTGGAAACAGTATTTGTTGCGCCCGGTAATGCCGGTACGGCGATTGAACCCAAGTTGCAAAACATCGCCTTGACTGCGCATCAGGATTTAATTGAATTTTGTCGTAAAGAAAATATTACTTTTACCGTCGTTGGCCCTGAAGCGCCTTTGGCGGCAGGTATTGTGGATGATTTTCGTGCCGCAGGGCTGAAAATATTTGGTCCGACACAATATGCGGCGCAGTTGGAAAGTTCTAAAGATTTTGCCAAAGCATTTATGGCGAAATACAACATTCCAACCGCGCAATATCAAACCTTTAAAAATACCGATGCTGCACACGATTACGTCAATCAGAAAGGTGCGCCCATCGTCATCAAAGCCGATGGTTTGGCGGCAGGTAAAGGCGTGATTGTGGCAATGACTTTGGATGAAGCGCATGCTGCAATTGATGATATGTTGTTGGGCAATAAAATGGGCAATGCAGGCGCACGCGTTGTGATTGAAGATTTCCTGCAAGGCGAAGAAGCGAGCTTTATCGTTATGGTCGATGGCAATCATGTATTGCCTATGGCGACCAGCCAAGACCACAAGCGTCTTTTAGACGGCGACAAAGGCCCGAATACGGGCGGTATGGGCGCGTACAGTCCCGCGCCTGTGGTAACGCCTGCCGTGTACGAGCGCGCGATGAACGAGATTATTTTGCCGACCGTGGCGGGTATGAAAGCGGAAGGGCATGAGTTTACCGGTTTCCTGTACGCAGGTTTGATGATTGATCAAAGCGGCGCACCTTATACGATTGAGTTTAACTGCCGTTTTGGCGATCCCGAAACCCAGCCGATTATGAGTCGTCTGAACAGCGACTTGGCGGATTTGGTCGAAGCAGCAATAGACGGCAAACTCGATAGTGTAGCCGCAGAATGGAACCCGCAAACTGCTGTAGGCGTGGTGCTGGCGGCACAAAATTATCCCGAAACGCCTAAAAAAGGCGATGTTATTTCCGGTCTGGATGCTGCTAACCAAGTAGGCAAAGTTTTCCATGCTGGCACAATGGCAAACGATAAAGGCGACGTATTGACCAACGGCGGCCGCGTATTGTGTGTTGTAGGATTGGGCGACGATGTGGCGCAAGCGAAAGCCAAGGCATATGGCGCATTGGAAAAAATCAGCTTCGACGGGATGCAATACCGTAAAGACATTGCCGATAAAGCGATTAACCGTTAATTAGAAAGAGGATGATGCCGTCTGAAGCCAAGTATGACTGATATGCTTCAGACGGCATTTTATATTATGTTATTTCCGAGAATTATCGCAGCATCAGCGCAACGTAAGTTAAGCGTTTATTTGAAAAAAGGCGGTTTGGTCGCTTATCCGACCGAATCTTGTTATGGTTTGGGGTGTCTTCCGACATTAGCCAAAGCACTCGGTAAGTTGGCTCATTTGAAAAAAAGGCCGCAACACAAGGGTATGATTGTCATCGGGAATCAATTTGAACAATTGCAGCCTTTTCTTCAAATGCCGTCTGAAAATCTTCAGGATATGCTTAGAAAAGAATGGCCTGCTCCTAAAACGTTCTTATTATCTGCCAAATTCTGTGTCTTACCTGAGTTGCGCGGGAAGAGGCGCGGCAAGCTGGCGGTCAGAGTGCCCGATCATGCAGGAGCAAGACGTTTGTGTCAGGCATTGGGTATGCCTTTGGTTTCCACTTCATGCAATCGGGCGGGCAAACGCGCGTGTCGGACGGAGAGGGAAGTCAGAAGGCAGTTCGGACGCGATGTGTGGATTGTCGGCGGGAGAATCGGCAGGCAGAAATCGCCGAGTCAGATTATTGATGGGGAAACAGGTAAACGTTTGCGTTAGATATGGGTACTTGAATGAAAACTTTTTTGCATACACAAAGAAAAAATTTTTCGGATGGTATTTCTCTACATGATTGTTATTGCACAGAGATAAAGGTAGAAGGACGCAACGTCTGCTTTGATTTTGAGGACGGTTTTGTCGTTCTGGACAACAATCCAAACAATCAAGCGGGAAAGCATCTGAAAACAGATTTTTCCCGTGTTGTTTTAACCCATGAAAATGAAAACGCCGAAGACGATTATTTGGTTGATATTTTTGAAGACATTGTTTTTTTAGGGAAACGTTTGTTTACGGTCAGAAAATTTCTTGATCTTTCCGAATTGCTTGAGATGGTCAATACACAAGGTTATTTTCTTGAGTTTCTGTATCTGTATGAGTGTATCGGTGTCAAAACAAGCGATTATTTTTTAGAGGCTGTGTTGGTTAAGGGGCGGAGCTGAGAATGTAAGAAATGCTTTATCAAAATTATGGGGGCAAGCAGTTTTGTGTATCAATGGAACAATTTACGTTTGGATAATGAAATTGTATAGTAGGTTTATATTTCGGATGGAAGCCGGTTTAAAAAAATAATGTGGATAACTTCGGGGTAACTTTTCAGGGAATGGCAAAATGCCGTCTGAAATGCTGATATTTCAGTATTTTAGACGGCATTTTTATGATAAGGTTTATGGATAAGTTTGTGTATAAGTTGAAATCAGAGTTTTTTTCCGCATACGGTTTCATATTGTTTTTCGGTTAATGTTCCGGATAGGATGTTCATTGGACGGAGGGAAGAGGCTGAGTAGCTTTGTGTGGAAATTTCTGTGTTTTTGGTATCAAACAACTGTAGCGAACTTAAGCGGTATGTTTTGTTGTTGCAGTGGATTTCCCACTCTGCAATGGCAGTCTTGTATGCGGGGGTGTTGGCAAAACGTTCTTGTTTTAGATTGGTAACAACTTTTTTATCTTGGAAAATCATCAGATTTCCGTTTTTTCTCACGCTGTCTTTATTGATATATGTATGAATATTGCCGTTTGAGATCGTGCCGGTATTTTCCCATCGGGCAGACTTGTCCGGTGTGCTGCAGGCGGTTAGCAATATAGGGAGTAAAACGAAAGATAGGAAGATTGGGCGCATTAGGGTTTCCTTAATCATTGAAATCCGCTCATTCAGAAAGAACGGGTTGGGCGGGAGGGGTAGTGCCGTCTGTGAAATAAGGCAAATATGGCAAATTGATGCAGCCTTCGTGTTTTGCGTATTTATACATTCCGTATGGAGGAATATGCTGCTTTTGAAGCGTGTATTATGGATGAACTGCCGATAACAGTAAATCGGTTTGATTTGTTTCCGTCAGCTTATGCCGTCTGAAGCCCTTTCAGACGGCATTTATTTTGAAGTTCGGGTTGTTTTTGCCAGTGATATTTTGATGGTTTGAAGCTGTCTTTTATATTCCCGGCAATGCGGGCAGAACAGCAGGTGCATATATATAGAAATCTTCTCGCCCAGGGTGGTTTCCTGTTCCTGATGTTTGGAAAGAAGCAGGGCAATATCGCGGCATTTTTTCATAACGTTACTTCGGGTTTTCTTGGTTGAACCATTTGATTTGCAGGCATTGGCGCAATGATTCTCGGGCGCGGTGCATAATGGTGTGGTAGTTGGCCGTGCTGATACCGCACATTTGTTGTATTTCGTCGGATGAAAAACCGAGTATTTCCTTCAGGGTAAATACCCGTGCGGTGTTTTCAGGCAGGTTGTATAGGCAGCTTTGCAGAATTTTTTGGAATTCGTTGTTATTTAATGATTTTTCCGGAGTGTTCCAATGTTGAGGCTGCCCTTCCGGCGTCCAATGCCCGTTTTTGGAAAAATGGCTTTCAAATGCTTCATCCAGCAGCTCGTCATCCAGTGCGGTAAAGACTTTCCTTTGTCTCCCGATTTGACGTAATGCGTCAATAATTTTGTTTTTCAATATGGCAAAAAGCCAGCTGTTGACAAGTGCCCTGCCTTGAAAACTGTCGCCTGCGCTGTATGCGGACAGCAATGTTTCCTGCACTAAATCTTCAGCCAAATCAGGGTGGTCGGGCAATTGGAGCCGCGCAAAATGCAGAAGCAGTTTGCGCGACTCCATTAATTCGGCATCGGTCAGGTCGGGTAGCGGCATAGTATCGGGAACAAGGTAATTTTATGCGGATAGATGGTTTTGGCCCGGGGAATTGCCTTCCATATTTTCGGATATGGCGGATAAAGAGGGGATGATAATCCTTTGTTCAATCCAGCCTGACCATTTCCCAAGCAAAATATTTTTCCAATTATCGGCTTTAGGCATAAATTCGACAAGGGTTTGGGCGAGGGTGTCAAATGAAAGCGCGGAGGAACCCATTATCTCCAGCAGCATCATATCGAAGCCGTCCAATGTTTGGTACATCACATCATCTTCGGCGTTTCGCCATATTAACAAGGCTGTTTCCGCTTCCTGCAAATCATCGGTAACATCGTATCGATATTGCCGGATAAAGGCCGCAGGGGAGGGCGTGTATTTGCTGTCATTTGAATAATGAATGTCGGGAATATCCGGAATTTGTGCAACTTCTGCCAGCAATTGGGTATATTCAAAATCCATCAGTGCCAAAATGTCGTCTGAAAGCGGCAGGCTTTGGCAATATTGTAGGAACTCGCCGGGAATTTCTTGAAAATAGGGCGTTTGGGTGCGCGCGTCGCGGACGAAACCTTCCTTCAGACGGCCCCATTCTTCGCTGTCAAAGTATTGCAGCGTTTCGGTATAGCAGCGGTCGATAAAGCTGTGGATATTGTTGCGTATCAGGCGGATATAGACGTTCAGTCGGTCTTGCGGCAGACCGTCTGCGGCTTCGCCCCCGCGTATGGCTTGGGCGAAACGGTGCTGGTATTGGGCAGAGGTTTCAGGCTGCACGGCGGCATTCCTTTCTGGCACGCGTTTGATAATCGGCGATTTTGGCGACTTCGGCTTCGAGTTCGGCAAAAGGCGGGAAATTAAAATCGCGTTCCAACAGGGTGGGCGGAATCGTCGGCAGCTTGGCATAGGCAAGTTCGAGCAAGTCCCAAACAGTCGGCAAAACTGCCGCGCCATGTGTATCAATCAACAATTCCGGCGTTTCCACGTCATGTCCGGCAATATGGATATAGCACACGCGATCTGCGTCAACGTTTTTCAAAAAAGCCTCCGGCGACAACAGACCGTGATTGACGGCGTTGACGTAGATATTGTTCACGTCCAGATGAATGCCGCAATCGGCCTCACGTGCAACCGCGTTGAGGAACTCGACCTCGTTCATCTCGGCAAGCGGGGAATGCAGATAGTAGGACGTGTTTTCCACGGCGATGCGGCAGCCCAAACGGTCTTGCACTTCGCGGATACGCCGCGCCGTATGATGCACCATTTCCTCGGTAAAGGGCAGCGGCAACAAATCGTAAAGATGACCGCCGTCGTGGCAGTAGCTCAAATGGTCGGAGAAAAACGTGCAATCGTAACGGCGCATCATTTCTTTGATGCCGTCTATCAAATCAGTATCCAGCGGGGCTTGCCCGCCCAGCGACATAGACAATCCGTGCAACGCCAGCGGCAGCCGTTCCGCCACGCGATCAAACTGTTTGCGCGCCCTGCCGCCCATTTTCAGCCAGTTTTCCGGTGCGGCTTCGATAAAGCATATCGGGCTGTTTTCGGAAAGCGAGAGAAAGTCTTCCGCCAAGTCGCGGCGGTAGCCCAAGCCTGCGTGTTGAATCATATTTTTACCCGGTTCGGATGGCACAAAAGAATAATGTGCTTGTTTAAAAAAATCTTTGTTTGCCGTTAAAAAAGCCGCATTTTACTGAAAAACGCGGCTTGGTTTGAAGGGGCGGGATTATTTAGAACCGCATTTGCCTTCGCCGCATTTGCCTTCGGCAGATTTGGCTTTGGCTTTAGATGCTTTGGTGTGTTTGTGGGCTTTTTTTACGGTTGCACCGCATTTGCCCTCGCCGCATTTGCCTTCGCCTGCTTTAGAAGCAGCCGCGCCGCACGAACCTTCGGCAGATTTGGACGCGCCGCAAGAGCCTTGGGCGGATTTTTGAACGCCTGTTGCGTTGCTTGCCGGTTTGTCGGCGGCAACGGCGCCGGCGGCCAAAGACAGGGATAAAGCACCGGCGAGTGCGGCAGCAATGTTTTTGTTCATTTCTATTTCCTTTTCAGAATATCAAGTTAACGAGATAAGGTTGGAATGTTTAAAGTCAGATTCCACGACTGAATCAATCTTGTTTCAGACGGCATCGGGGGCAAAACCGTTTTTTCAGCAGCGTATCCAGCGACCATCCGCCCGCACCCTGCAAAAGCAGCGGGATTAATACCACGATATAAATTAAAGCCATTTTATAACCGTTGTCGCAGACATTGTAACCTGAACCGGCGTGAACCGCAGCCCAAGCGACGGCGGTAACGACCATCAGCCCCAATGCCGACAGGCGCGTTGCCAAACCCAAAAGCAACAGTACGGGCAGCAAAAGCTCCGCATACATAGCGAGATTCCAGTTTAACGCGTCCGGCAGTAAGTTGAACGGGAATGGGAATTGATCGTTGATTTCGGAAAACCAATTCTCCCCGTTCCATTTTTGCAAACCCGATTCCAAAAATTCATATGCGGCAAACAGACGCAAAACCAGCATAGCGGATGCCGTCTGCCAAGTTGTTCCGATTTTCATAAGTGTTCCTGTTTTTGGTTCTGTTGATACCCCATTAGACGGATTTTGTCGGAAAAACTGACACCCGGCAGCCAATAATTTAACAAGTTAATGAATATAAAAAGAAAGTATTTTGACGGAAAGAAAGGGAAAAAGGCGGGATATTTGGATAACGGCGGTGTTGTGAGATAATTCCCGCCTTGGACGGTATGCCTTCAAATACAATTTCCGTAAAGGAAAAAAAGAAAATATTAATTTTGATGATGATATAAAAAGCCCCTTTCGCTTGGCTGTCAAAGGGGGGTGTTAAGAAAAGCAATCCCCCTTTCGACGGGGTGCGATATATAAAGGAATGGAAAATATGGTAACGTTTTCAAAAATCAGACCACTTTTGGCAATTGCCGCCGCCGCGTTGCTTGCCGCCTGCGGTACGGAGGGAAACAATGCCGCCCGCAAGCCGGTGCAAACCGCCAAACCCGCCGCAGTGGTCGGTTTGGCACTCGGTGGCGGCGCATCCAAAGGATTTGCCCATATAGGTATTATTAAGGTTTTGAAAGAAAACGGTATTCCTGTGAATGTGGTTACCGGTACATCGGCAGGTTCGATAGTAGGCAGCCTTTTTGCATCGGGTATGTCGCCCGACCGCCTCGAATTGGAAGCCGAAATTTTAGGCAAAACCGATTTAGTCGATTTAACCTTGTCCACCAGTGGTTTTATCAAAGGCGAAAAGCTGCAAAACTACATCAACCGAAAAGTCGGCGGCAGGCAGATTCAGCAGTTTCCCATCAAATTTGCCGCCGTTGCCACTGATTTTGAAACCGGCAAGGCCGCCACTTTCAATCAGGGGAATGTCGGACAGGCGGTTCGTGCTTCCGCAGCCATTCCCAATGTGTTCCAGCCAGTCATCATCGGCAGGCACAAATATGTTGACGGCGGTTTGTCGCAGCCCGTGCCCGTCAGTGCCGCCCGGCGGCTGGGTGCGGATTTCGTGATTGCTGTCGATATTTCCGCACGTCCGAGCAAAAATGTCGGTCAAGGTTTCTTCTCTTATCTCGATCAGACGCTGAACGTAATGAGCGTTTCCGCATTGCAAAATGAGTTGGGGCAGGCAGATGTGGTTATCAAACCGCAGGTTTTGGATTTGGGTGCAGTCGGCGGTTTCGATCAGAAAAAACGCGCCATCCGGTTGGGTGAAGAGGCCGCACGTGCTGCATTGCCTGAAATTAAACGTAAACTGGCGGCATACCGTTATTGACGCGATGCCGTCTGAACGTGTTTCCAGAAGGCTTTATCCATAGAAAAAAATACCCGAATCCCGTACAATACGCCCCTAAAATTTTGAAAGAACAAAAGAATCATGGAAGCCGAAGTAATCAACCAGCTTAACAACACACTGAACGACTTGGAGAAGCGCAGCGAAGACATCCGCGTTTATATGGACTATCAGGGCAAGAAAGACCGATTGGAAGAAGTCATCGGCCTTTCCGAAGACCCCGAACTTTGGAATGACCCGAAACGCGCCCAAGAAATCGGTAAAGAGCGCAAAATCCTCGAAGGCATCGTGCTGACGCTGGACAACATCGCGACGGGCATCGAAGACAACCGCATGCTGATTGAAATGACCGTCGAAGAAAACGACGAAGAAGGTTTTGCCGCCGTGCAGGAAGATGTGGCGGGGCTGGAAAAACAGATGGCGGATTTGGAGTTTAAACGGATGTTCAACCAGCCTGCCGACCCGAACAACTGCTTTATCGACATCACCGCAGGCGCGGGCGGTACCGAAGCGGAAGACTGGGCGGGGATGCTGTTCCGTATGTACAGCCGCTACGCCGAGCGCAAAGGCTTCAAAATCGAAATCCTTGAGGAAGACGACGGCGAAATCGCAGGCATCAACCGCGCGACTATCCGAGTGGAAGGCGAATACGCTTATGGTTTGCTGCGTACCGAAACCGGCGTTCACCGCTTGGTGCGTTACTCGCCGTTTGACTCGAACAACAAACGCCATACCTCGTTTGCCTCCGTGTTCGTTTACCCTGAAATCGACGATTCTATCGAAATCGAAATCAACCCCGCCGATTTGCGCATCGACACCTACCGTGCATCGGGCGCGGGCGGTCAGCACATCAACAAAACCGACTCCGCCGTGCGCATTACCCACGAGCCGACGGGGATTGTGGTGCAATGTCAAAACGACCGTTCGCAACACGCCAACAAAGCCGCCGCGATGGAAATGTTGAAATCCAAACTATACGAATTGGAAATGCGCAAACGCAACGAAGAGAAACAGGCGTTGGAAGAAGGCAAGTCCGATGTGGGTTGGGGCAGCCAAATCCGTTCGTACGTCTTGGACTCCTCGCGCATCAAAGACTTGCGTACAGGCTACGAAGTCGGCAACACCAAAGCCGTATTGGATGGCGATTTGGACGGCTTTATCGAAGCCAGCCTGAAACAGGGCGTGTAGTTTGAACCGTATGCCGTCTGAAACCTGTACCGTTTCAGACGGCATTTTTGCGTTTCGTGTTATAATCCGCGCCGCACACGGGACGAGCAGACAGTCGCCGCGTATCGCGTAAGGCATACGGGGAGGAAAGTCCGGGCTCCGCAGGGTAGAATGCCGGTTAACGGCCGGGCGCGGTAACGCGACGGAAAGTGGAACAGAAAGCAAAACCGCCGATGGCTGCTTTGGCAGCACAGGCAAGGGTGAAAAGGTGCGGTAAGGGCGCACCGCGCATTTGGTAACAATATGCGGCAGGCCAAACCCCATTCGGAGCAAGACCAAACAGAACGCAATGACGCTGCCCGCCGAGCGTTCGGGTAGGTTGCTTGAGCATACCGGTAACGGTATGCCTAGAGGAATGACTGTCCGAGACAGAACCCGGCTTACCGCCCGTCCGGTGTGCATCCGACACGCAAATGCCGTCTGAAACCTGAAATATGGTTCAGACGGCATTTTTATTTAGGTTGTGTTTTTATAGTGGATTAGTGTTGCCTCGCCTTAGCTCAAAGAGAACGATTCTCTAAGGTGCTGAAGCACCAAGTGAATCGGTTCCGTACTATTTGTACTGTCTGCGGCTTCGTCGCCTTGTCCTGATTTTTGTTAATCCACTATATATTCCGTTGATGCAGCACTAATTTAGTCGGATAAAATGCCTTTTACTCAATAGAACCGGTTTCCGCCCAAGCGGAAATAAACGGCTATTTCCCTTGCAAACAGACGGAATCAGTCAGATATTTAAATGACAATCGGCAGGCTGCCTTCCGGTTGAGGGGAGCCTGTCCTGTCGGGTGGAAACGGTTTGGTTTCATTATGCGGAAAAATGCCGTCTGAAGGGTTCAGACGGCATCGGGGCGGGACTTAGTCTGTGCCTTCGAGCATTTTGTTCAATTTGGGGACGAGCAGGAGCAGCAGGAAGCCTGTGGCTGCGCCGATGTAGAACAGCAGCCGGTAGAAGCCGATTTCGTCGCCCGCCTGATAGCCTTTTTCAAACAATACGCCGCCCAAAGTGAAGCCTAATGAAAAGGCAAGGAAATTAAGGGCGACCATTTGGGTTTTGAATAAAGGCGGTGCGATTTTGGTGGAGATGGACAGCGCAATCGGGGAAATCATCAGTTCGCCTATCGTGATGGCGAGGACGATCAGTGCGAAAACCGCAATAGGCATCGGCGTGCCGGAGGAAATAAAGGGGACGAATCCCAAAAACGACGCGCCGGTAACAAATACCGCCATAGCGAATTTCAGCGGGGTTTTGGGCTGTTTGCGCCCCATTTTTGTCCACATTGCCGCCATAAGTCCGGAAAACAGGATGACCCACAGGCTTTGCATGGAATCTTTCCAGGCGACGGGCACGGTAAACGAACCGATGGTGCGGTTGACGGTTTCGTCGAAATAGACGGTTGCCACGGTGTAAATCTGAAACCAGACGGCCCAAAACATACAGATGGTCAGGAAAAGCGGGATGTAGGCGATGATGTGCCGTTTGTTGTCGGAACTGACGCAGGGGTTGGTCAGCAGGCGGGCGAAATAGGCGATGACGGCAAGGATGACGGTAGATAAGAGGATGCCGGAGAAATTGTCGAGGTTGACAAGCCCGGTTTTGATGGCGGTTGCAAGTGCGGCGATGAGGGCGATGCCGACGGCGGCCGCAGTTTTGCCCTGTCCTTTTGAAAGCGGATGGGGGACGGTGGGGTGGGGCAGGTTTTTACGTCCCAGGGAATAACGCCACAAGCCGAATGCCATACCGACCGCCGCCGCGCCGAAACCATAATGGAAACCAATGTTTTCTTGAAGCAGTCCGGTCAATAAGGGGCCTAAGAAGCCGCCGATATTGATGGCGATGTAGAAAATGGAAAATCCCGCATCGCGCAGCGGGCGCATTTCGTCCTGTTCGTATAATGCGCCCACCATAGAGCTGGCCGTAGATTTCACACCGCCGCTGCCCAATGCGATGAATATCAGCCCGATTAAAAGGCCGTACAGGCCCGGGGCGGCGGCAAGGACGATGTGTCCGAGCATCACGACGATGCCCGAGAGGAAGAGGGTTTTTTCCGCTCCCCATACGCGGTCGGCAAACCACGCGCCCAAAATGGTGGACAGGTACACGCTGCCGCTGTATGCGCCGACAATGCCGCCGGCGAGGGTTTTGTCTATGCCCAAGCCGCCTTTGTCGGCGGTGTAGTAGAGGTAAATCAGCAGGATGCCCTGCATTCCGTAAAATGAAAAACGTTCCCACAATTCGATATGGAAGAGGGTGGAAAGCTGGAAGGGGTGGCCGAAGAATGTTTTTTCTCCGGTGGGGGCGGGATGCCGGGACATAAAGGTTCTCCTAAAAGATTTTCTCTCAATGCCGTCTGAAACGGATGCGGACGGCGGCGGTGTTTTTTGTATGAAAATCGGTTTGTAACCTATATTGTCATTCTTTGTCAAACGACGCGCTGCCGTTTTTGCGGACGGATGTTTTGATATTTGTTTCAATTCAACGGATTATATCTTAGAGGACGTGTTCCGATACGGCGCGGGTAAAGCCTTTTCAGTCAAGCGGCTTATCCGATAGGGCGGTTTTTACTTAGATGGAAAATCACTTTTTTATATCCGCCACGCCGAAGGGCGCATTATAGTGGATTAACAAAAACCAGTACGGCGTTGCCTCGCCTTAGCTCAAAGAGAACGATTCTCTAAGGTGTTGAAGCACCAAGTGAATCGGTTCCGTACTATCTGTACTGTCTGCGGCTTCGTCGCCTTGTCCTGATTTTTGTTAATTCACTATATCGATTCTGTTCCCTTGCAGGCGGACGGCGGCGGAAAAGCAGGTTTTCAAATGTCCGGTTTGGCGGCGCGCCTTTCAGACGGCATGGCGGCGGACAGTGCCGCGCCGTCTGAAAACCGTTTATTTCCCTTTGCCGTTTCCGGCGGAGTCTTTTTTGTCCGAACCGAATAGGCGGTCGAAACGTATGGTGTATGTCAGCTCGCCGCCCGATGAAAGGCTGCCGATACGGGCAACCGCCTGTATGGCGCGGGTCAGCCGGTAAATCAGTTTGACGGACTGTTCCGCGCTGGAGATGCCGTATTCGTAGCCGATGTAGAGTTTGCCGGTCAGTTGTTTGCCGACGGTCAGCACCTGTTCGGCGGGGTTGAGTTCGCCGGTTTGCGCGTTGCGGCTGCGCTTGCTGGTAAAGCCCAAATCATCCACCAGCCCGATGCGGTCGTTGATTTGTCCGGCAAGCAGCGCGCCTGCGGCTGCGGACAGGGCGGCATTGTCGCCGCTGCTGCCGCTGCCGGCGCGGTTGAGGATGAGCCAGGAGAGCTTGTCTTTTTCACTCATCGGTTCGTTTGCCGTCAGTGTAATGCGCGGGCTGTTGAGGCTGCCCAATATTTCCACGCCCGCACCGACGGGGGAAAGGCGGCGTTCGGCGCGGATGTTGAGGTTGGGGTCGTTGAGCGGGCCGACAAAGGAGACCGTGCCTTTGGTAATGTCCAAATCCTGCCCGTATGCCTTGTAACGCCCTTTGATGACGCGGACCGTGCCCACGCCCCGCACGCTTCCGCCCGGTTGCGCGGTCAGGGTCAGTTTGCCGCCTATGGTAACGTCCGCGCCGTAGCCGGCGAAGCGGATGCTGTCATTGAGGTCTAAAGTCAGGTTCATATTGACGGGGAGCGGTGCCGCCGCCTCTTTCTTGACTTCGCCCAATACGACGACATCGTCGCCAACGGACGGCATTGAGGATTTTTGCGAACCGAACAGCCCCTGATCCGTTTTAATCATCCCGGTAACGGATATGCCTTTTTGCGGCGAATAGCGCAGGCGGGTGTTGCCGGAAACCGTCAGGCGGCGGTTGGGGCGGGACAGGATGCGGTATTTGTCGAACACCGCGCCGATATCGATATTGGGCCCGCTGTTTTCCATACCGACCGTGCCGGAGAGTTCCGCCGTTCCTTCGTGCCGGAATTTCAGGCTGTCGATTACCCATTTCCTGCCCGCGATATGCGAACGCAGCGAGCCGTTGTCCAAGATGATGCCTTGGGTTTGGTTGCGGTAATAGAGTTTGTCGCCGTTGATGCTGCCGCCCAAGTGCGGGTCGGAGATGCTGCCGCCGAGGGTTACGGCGGCATTCAGGCTGCCTTTGACAGTTTGTCCGACCGGTAGGAAGTTGCGGAATACTTCGGCATCGGCAACGGTCAGGTTGAGCCTGCCGCCCAAAGGCGCGGTATCGAAGGAGCGGCTTTGCCCGACGGTGATGTTGCCGTTGATTTTCCCGTAGTTGCTGCTGCCGTTGACGGCGGCATTGACGGACGGAGAGCCGACCCGTCCGCCGATTTGCGCGGCGGCATTCAGGCTGCCGGTAATGTTTTGCGCGGCGGCGGGCAGAAAGGGCTTCAATGCGCCCAAGTCGGGAAGGGAGGCGGTAATCCTGCCGCCGAGCGGTGCATTTGCCATATTGCCGCCGAAGGCGTTGCCGATGCCCAAATCGGCGTTAATCCGTCCGAAACGCGCGCCGCCGTCAAGCAGGATTCCGATGCGATCGTTTTGAAAGCGCGTTTTCAGGGAAAATGCGTTCAAACCCAAAGCCTGCCCGCCGGGCAATACGGCATCGCCGCTTTGCCGGCTGATATTGAGATAGCCGCGCGCGTTGCGCCCGTAGGCGACATCCCAGTCGCCGTTTAAAACCAGATTGTGTTCGAAGGGCGGTTTGAAGAAATTGTGCAACTCGGCGATATGCAGACCGTGTGCGCCGCCTTTTGCCGATATGCCGGTTTTTTTATCCCAAGAAAAGTGTTGCAGGTTGAGGCTGCCGCCCATTGCCTGCCAATTTGCCGCACTTGCCGCCACGCGTTCCGCACCGGCTTCGAGCGTCATACGGTTTTGCAGCTTGAGGTTGAACGCGCCGCCGATGTCGAGGATGCCGATGCTGCCTTTCCATCGGGTAAGTTCTCTGTTGATGCCGCCTGAAGCGTCCAAATCGAATTTGAACGGTTTGCCGTCCAGCGTGATGGCGGCGTGTGTGCGGATGCGGTGCTGCGCGCCCGTGCCGTCCAGCGTCAGGTCGGCGGTATCGACAACCGCCGCCCCGCCCGACAGCGAAAGGCGGCTGCCTTTAATGTCGGCGCGTATCGGACGGCTTGTGTCGGGCGAACCTTTGAGCGTGAAATCGAGCGAACGGATGTCTGCCGCCTTGCCGATGTGCAGGTTGCGCGCCGCGCCGGAAAGGTCGGTTTCAAAGGTTCGGATGCCGCCGTCCAAATCGCCGGAAAGATGGCCGTGTATGTTTAACAAGCCTTCCAGTCCGAAACCGAAACGGGATAAATCGGGGGCGGTGATATTGAGGTTGAGCCGGTCGCCTTTTTTGCCAAAGCCGCCGTCTGTTTTGATGATGTTCCTCCCCAGCCGCAAATCGACGGCGGCGCGCGGAAGGTGGCGGGACTCGTAAACAATGTCGGCACTGCCGGCAATCGGTACGCCGTTGAACGTGCCGGGTAAAAACCGCATTTTGCCTGTGAATTTCTCTTTTGCCAGTTCGCCGGCAAGGTTTATTGAGCCGTTGATATTGCCCGCCGGAAGTTGCGGATCGATGCGCGAAGGGTCGAATGCGCGGGAACGGATGTCCAGCTTGAGCAGGCGGTCTTTAAACAGCTCGAGATAGCCTTGCGCGGTCAGGCTGCCTTGCCCGGCGGCGATGTTGACGGTGTCGAATACCAGTTTCCGCTGTCCGTTTGCGGGGTCGCTTGCGATGGCGAGGCTGCCGTCCGTGCGTGCCGTACCGGTGCCAAGTTGCCAAGAGATTTTGGGCGAGGCGGTCGTGCCGCCGATGCCGATGCTGCCGTCCAACCTGCCTTTGAACGCGGTTTGCAGCACGTCTTCTGCGCCGACGGAGTTGATGCCTATATTTAAATCGAGGATGTCTTTTCCGGTGTCGATTTTACCCGACAGCCTGATGCCGCCCCGTCCGAGCAGGGCGGCGGACGTATTGCCGATATGCACCGTGCCGTCCTGCCGGATGACAAAGCCGCCCAAAATCTGTCGGACGGGGATGCTGTTGTGGTCGGCAAAACCGGCCTCGGTATTTTCTAGGTCGAGAGAACCTTCCAGTGCGATGCCGTCTGAAAAAGACGGAATGGCGGTCAGGTCAAAGTTAAGCCTTGCTTTGGGTAGGGAGGGCAGGAAGGCGGACGGATTGATGTTGAATCCTTTAATCAGCACTTCTTCCAATGTTTTATCCAATGATTCGGCAAACGGGTGGATGACGGATTTCCCCGATAAATGGATATTGTCGCCATCCAGTATCAGGTCGGTGTGCATATCCTGCAAACTGCCCCACAGGCGCGCCGTACCGTGTATGGTTTCGCCTTCCAGTTCGCCTTTGGTGTAGATGGCGGTGTTGAGGACAAAAGGTTTTTTCAGACCGATTACGACTGCGCCGGTCGATTTGCTCCACGGGGTGTCGGCGGTTTTCAGGTCGAGGCGGTGCCCTTTACGGTCGTAACGGTATGCCGCGTTGAGGCGTTCGAGATAGACGGTTTGTTTGTCAAAGGCTTTGCCTGCGCTGATTTTGCCCGTCTCGAAGCGGTCGAGATAGACGGCGGCAGGCAGGTCTATGCTGTCGGGAAGGCTGAGCGGCGGGCGTTCTTCTTTAGGCGGAGTCGGTTTGGTAACGATAGCGATGTCGCCGGCGGAAATTTCGGTAATGTGCAGGCTGCGGCGCATCAGTTCGGACGGTTTCCACGTGAAGCGGAAGCGGCTGATTTTAAGGTCTGCACCCTCGGTTTCTATCGACCAGTTGTCGCCGTCGAAGCCGTCGAGCAGCGTGCCTTTGAGGTTTTGGGAGGAAATGTTTACGCCGAACCAAGACGGGATTTGGTACAGCCCGAAGCGCAAACCGGATTCCGTACCAGCGAGCCAGCTGAGGAAACATACTGCCAAAATCAGGACAGACAGCAGTGCCGCCGACAGCTTCAGCAGCGGGCGGCGTTTTTTTGCCGGCGGGGCAGGGCGGTGTTCAGACGGCATTTTGCGCGTGCCGTTTTCGGTCGGATCGGTATCTGTCGGTGCGGTATCGGTCATAATGTCTGTTTCAAAATAGTTTGCTGCAATGCCGTCTGAAGCGGCCGTATCAGTTTAGAAGCGTGTTCCCAAGCTGATGTGCCAGCGGATTTTCTTATCGCTGTGCCCGTAGGCGATGTCGAAGGAAAACGGTGCGAGCGGGCTGAACCAGCGCACGCCCAGTCCCGAACCGTGTTTCAGCTTCATACGTTTGAAATTGGCGGCGGCATCGCCCATATCGTGGAATACCGCGCCGGACAGGGTGCGCGTAAACGGCAGTTGGTATTCCAGGCTGCCCACCAAGAGGGCGCGTTCGGGCAGGACCGATCCGTTCGGGCCGGCAAGTCCGATGCTGTCGAGTTCGTAACCGCGCACGGAAGACGCGCCGCCGCTGCGGAACATCAGCCCTGAAGGAACGTCGGCATTATCGCGGGCAACGGTGTAACCCGCTTGTCCGCGTATGATGAACGTGCCGAGTTTTTTGTTTTCGGGCGTGAAGAAATAACCTGCGCGGGCAGAGGTGCGGATCAGCGCGGTGGAGGACAGGAATGTGCCCAAAGTCGTCCCTATTTTGCCGTCGAGGT
Source organism: Neisseria benedictiae (assembly GCF_958267435.1). Taxonomy (NCBI): domain Bacteria; kingdom Pseudomonadati; phylum Pseudomonadota; class Betaproteobacteria; order Neisseriales; family Neisseriaceae; genus Neisseria; species Neisseria benedictiae. The sequence goes on along the minus strand of NZ_CATQFV010000032.1, from coordinate 68,831 downwards.
AATGGCCGTTTTCAGGATGCAGCACGTTGTTGAGCAGCTGGCGTTTCCAAGAGGCGGTCAGCATCGTGGCGTGGCTGTTACCCAAATCGACATCCGAGCCGGGTATTTTCCGGCCTTCTGCGAGAAACTCCGCCCCCAGCCTGGCATCGATGCCCGCGCGGTCGCGCACATACCAGACGCCGCCGGAGAAGGCGCGTTTTTCGAGGTTTTGGGTGGTCGAACGGTTGTAGGAGACGTTGCTTGTCCAGTAGTTGCCCCGGTAGTTGCGCGGCTGGCTGATGCCGGCGGCAAGCGTGGTTTCGTATTTGTCCATATCCCAGACGATCGAACCGATATAGCCTTTGTTGAAGAGGTTGTAATAGTCGTAGGCGATTTTGCCGCCCAAACCGTATTCCGAATCGAGGCGGATGCCGGTTTCGAGTTTGTGGCGTTTGACCTCGGTTACGCTGACTTTGACGGGGACGCGGTCGCCTTGGAGGCGGTCGAAGTCGGCTTGTACGGACGCGCCGGAATAATGCCCGTTTTGTTCGAGTGCCTGTTGGAAGTCGAGCAGCAGGTCGAGGTCGTAGGGCGTGCCCGGTTGGAAGCGCGCCAGGCCGGAGACGATTTGTTCGGGGTAACGCTGTGTGCCGGTGATTTCAAAGTCGCCGAAGGCGATGGGGCGGCCGCTGTCCACGACGACGTTCAAATCGGCGGTGGCGGTATCGGGGTTGACGGCCGCCCGGGTGTTGCCGAGCTTGGCAAGCGGGTAGACTTTGCGCGTTACCGCGCCGAGGACGGAAGTTTTGCTGTTTTCCCAACTGTCCTGATCGAAATCACTGCCTACCGGCTGCTGCCAGTTTTCCAGCGCGTTGCGGTAGTATTCGGCGAGGTTGCCGTCTGAAAGGATGTCGCCGAGGATGGCGACGCCGACGTTGGCGATTTTGGTGCGCGGACCCGGTGTGATGTGCACCGTATAAGCCCCGTCTTTTTCCGTCAGGCTGACTTTGCTGCTGAAATAGCCTTTGCTGCGGAGCATCGTTTTAACGTTGTCCGATGCTTCTTCGGCGAGGAAGCCCGTCTGTTCTTTGTCCAATACTTCTTCCTGCTGCTGCGTGATGAGCGGCAGGTGTTCTTCGACCATATCTTTGATTTCACTGTCCTGCGTGTCGATGCGGACGGGGAATTTGGGTTTTAATTTGACTGATTCGGTGTCGGGGCTTTTGTTTTTGAACAATGCGAAACCCGCCGCCTTGTTTTCGGAAAGGTCGGCGGCAGGCGCGTATGCGTGCGGAAAGAAAAATAAAGCCGGAAGGAGCAGGGCGGTCGGTTTGATCATCATAGTACGGGTGTCGTGCATCGGTGTGGCGGATTTCGATTCTAACACTGTTCGGACAGGGTTTCGAACGGCCGTTTTTGTGTTGTTCGGACGGGGCGGGACGCTTCAGACGGCATACCGCCGCCGGTATTTCGGAGGTTGCGGCCCGCCGGAAATGTATCTGCTTGTTTTAAGGTATTTTGTTTCCAATCCGCATATGGAAAACAGGCTGCGTTTCGGAATAGTGCCGGAAAATAGGCAGGATTAAATAAATTTATTTTCGTTCAATAAATTAAACCGTTGCGCCGAATGATAAAGCAAAGCTTGTCCGGCACTGCATAGGGTAAATCAACTCAACCTTAAAACACAGCCGAAAAATAAAAAAAACACAGAGAATGAGTTTTCTTTTAAAATACAACATTTTTTAACATATCACAACATAAGGAAGAATTATGGCGTTCGGCAAATCCTTATTTCATGCGATCGGCCGCGTCAGCCTGGTCAGGCAGATTGCCGCCGGTTTGGCGTTGGGTATCGTAATCGGTTCGGTTTCCCCGCAACTGGGCTTGGCGGCAGGCTTGTTCGGCAGCCTGTTTGTCGGCGCGCTCAAAGCGGTCGCGCCGGTTTTGGTATTTATTTTGGTGGCGGTCACAATCGCGCAGCACCAAAAAGGCAACAAGGCGCATATCAGGCCGATTATCGTCCTCTACCTCATCGGTACGTTTTCCGCAGCCCTGACCGCCGTCATCGCCGGTATGGTTTTCCCGACGCACATTGTTTTGGCGGGCGCGGGCGATGTGTCCGCCGCGCCGCCTTCCGGCATTGTGGAAGTGTTGAAATCGCTGCTGATGAACCTGGTCGCCAACCCGATTAACGCGATTGCCAATGCCAACTATATCGGCATTTTGGCTTGGGCTTTGGTTTTGGGCGCGGCGTTGCGGAATCACGGTTCGGACGTTACGCGGCAGGTCGTTGCCGATTTGGCGGAAGCGGTTTCCACCGTCGTGAAATGGATTATCCGTTTTGCCCCTTTGGGCATTTTCGGGCTGGTGTCGTCCACAATAGCGGAGACGGGTTTCGGCGCGCTGGCGGGTTATGCGAAGCTGCTTGCGGTGCTGTTGGGCTGTATGGCGTTTATCGCACTGGCGGTCAATCCCGCCATCGTGTGGTGGAAAATCCGCCGCAACCCTTATCCGCTGGTGTTTACCTGCCTGCGCGAAAGCGGCGTGTATGCCTTCTTTACCCGTTCTTCCGCCGCCAATATCCCCGTGAATATGGCTTTGGCGAAAAAACTGGGGCTGCACGAAGACACTTATTCGATTTCCATCCCGTTGGGGGCGACCGTCAATATGGGCGGCGCGGCGATTACGATTACCGTTTTGGCTATGGCGGCGGCGCACACCCAAGGCATACAGGTTGATTTTGCCACCGCGCTGCTGTTGAGCCTGGTGGCGACGGTCAGCGCGTGCGGCGCGTCCGGCGTGGCGGGCGGTTCGCTGCTGCTGATTCCTCTGGCGTGCAGCCTGTTCGGCATCAGCAACGATGTCGCTATGCAGGTGGTCGCAGTCGGCTTCATCATCGGCGTGATTCAGGATTCGGCAGAAACGGCGTTGAATTCTTCAACCGACGTTTTGTTTACCGCTGCCGCCGATTTGGGCCGACAGAGAAACCGGGCGGAATAAACCAAGCTATGCCGTCTGAAGCCCGGTTGGCGTTCAGACGGCATATTTTTACAATTTTATGGGCATATGGCGGAAACAATACCGGCTGCCTTGAATATGAAGGAGATGATGATGTTTAAACGCAGTGTGATTGCAATGGCTTGTATTTTTGCCCTTTCAGCCTGTGGGGGCGGCGGTGGCGGATCGCCCGATGTCAAGTCGGCGGACACGCCGTCAAAACCGGCCGCTCCTGTTGTTTCTGAAAAAGAGACAGAGGCAAAAGAAGATGCGCCACAGGCAGGTTCTCAAGAACAGGGCGCGCCATCCACACAAGGCAGCCAAGATATGGCGGCAGTTTCGGCAGAAAATACAGGCAGTGGCGGTGCGGCAACAACGGACAACCCCAAAAATGAAGACGAGGGGGCGCAAAATGATATGCCGCAAAATGCCGCCGATACAGATAGTTTGACACCGAATCACACCACAGCACCGAATATGCCCGCCGCGGATATGGGAAACCAAGCACCGGATAACGGGGAATCGGCACAACCGGCAAACCAACCGGATATGGCAAATGCGGCGGACGGAATGCAGGGGGACGATCCGTCGGCAGGGGAAAATGCCGGCAATACGGCTGCCGCCGAATCCGCAAATCAAACAGGGAACAACCAACCAGCCGGTTCTTCAGATTCCGCCCCCGCGTCAAACCCTGCACCTGCGAATGGCGGTGGCGATTTTGGAAGGGTTGATTTGGCTAATGGCATCAAGCTTGACAGCGGTTCGGAAAATGTAACGTTGACACATTGTAAAGACAAAGTATGCGGTAGTGATTTCTTAGATGAAGAAGCACCGCCAAAATCAGAATTTGAATCGTTAAGTGATGAAGAGAAAATTAAGAAATATAAAAAAGATGGAGAAAAGTTTACTGGTTTGGTTGCTATAAAAGTTGAAAATAATGGATTGAATAAATATACCATTATTTATCAAGCTCAACCTACCCGTTCTGCACGGTCGAGGAGGTCGCTTCCTGCCGAGATGCCGCTGATTCCCGTCAATCAGGCCGATACGCTGATTGTCGATGGGGAAGCGGTCAGCCTGACGGGGCATTCCGGCAATATCTTCGCGCCCGAAGGGAATTACCGGTATCTGACTTACGGGGCGGAAAAATTGCCCGGCGGATCGTATGCCCTCCGTGTGCAAGGCGAACCGGCAAAAGGCGAAATGCTTGCGGGCGCGGCCGTGTACAACGGCGAAGTGCTGCATTTCCATATGGAAAACGGCCGTCCGTACCCGTCTAGGGGCAGGTTTGCCGCAAAAGTCGATTTTGGCAGCAAATCTGTGGACGGCATTATCGACAGCGGCGATGATTTGCATATGGGTACGCAAAAATTCAAAGCCGTTATCGATGGAAACGGCTTTAAGGGGACTTGGACGGGAAATGGCGGCGGGGATGTTTCCGGAAGGTTTTACGGCCCGGCCGGCGAGGAAGTGGCGGGAAAATACAGCTATCGCCCGACAGATGCGGAAAAGGGCGGATTCGGCGTGTTTGCCGGCAAAAAAGAGCAGGATTGATATTGATGCCGCGCGTATCGGCGGCATCCTGCCCGCCTTTTTCAGACCGTTGAAATATGAAAGTGAAGCACAGACCGTCCGAATGTTCAGACGGCCTGTTTTTTTAAACGGCTGCGTTTTAACAAAAAGAATCTCATCGGCATTTCCTTAACGCTTGAATACCCGCACTCGGGGCGGTACAACGGGGTGTGCCTTATGTGCCGAAAGGGCTTGCGGAAACGGTATGCCGTCTGAAGCGGGGGCGTTCAGACGGCATTGTGATGTTTGGGGCGGCGGGTCCGGTTCAAGTCCGCATCAGTTGATAAACCCGTCGTCTTTCATTTTCTTTTCGGAAAAATACTGGCCGCATACCAGCAGGGCGGCGAGGATGATGACAAACAGCCCCGCCATAGTCAGTGTGATCTTAAAGAACAATTCCGCTTCGAGAAAAGAAAACCAGAGTTGCACGATCAGCAGCAACACCCAACCGGCAAATAGTCCGAGACAGGCATAAACGCCGAGCTTAAACACGGTCCCGCTCCAAAATGACGACGTAGGCTTCGCGTTTGAAAAACAACAGCATACGGCGCAAATCTTTTTCCATCGTTACGACCCGCCAGCCTTCGGGGGTTTGTTTGTTGAGGAACGCGCTGAAATTGACGGGGTTGACCTTTGCCGCGCCGAAAAACAGGCTGGACAACAGGCTTTCCTGATAAATGATGACTTTGTATTCTTTCATCGTATTTCCTTTTCGGTTGAGACCCCGCCCTTTGGGGCGGCAGGATCAGACTTTATTTGGGAGGGGCGTAACCCCTTCCAAATCAGGACGATACATAGGGCGGTGCTTTATGTGCCGTCCTATGTGTTGAAACATAGGATTCCTTTAACTAAGGGATTGCCTTTTCAGACAATCCCTTAAATTGCAGCGATGCAATGCGGCGAAACTTATTGCTTATTACCCAACTGCGGCAATACCGAGCCTTCGCCCAATGCCAACAAACCGCTTTGCGAGTAAATACCCAGTTTGGCACGGGTGTCGGTGATGTCGAGGTTGCGCATCGTAAGCTGTCCGATGCGGTCGAGCGGGGTAAACGCCGCACCTTCGACTTTTTCCATACTCAGGCGTTCGGGTTGGTAGGTCAGGTTGGGCGATTCGGTGTTCAGAATCGAGTAGTCGTTGCCACGGCGCAGTTCGAGGGTAACTTCGCCGGTAACGGCTTTGGCGACCCAGCGTTGGGCGGTTTCGCGCAACATCAAGGCTTGGCTGTCGAACCAGCGGCCTTGGTAGAGCAGGCGGCCGAGGCGCAGGCCGTTGATGCGGTATTGTTCGATGGTGTCCTCGTTGTGGATGCCGGTCACCAAGCGTTCGTAGGCGATGTGGAACAATGCCATGCCCGGGGCTTCGTAAATGCCGCGCGATTTGGCTTCGATGATGCGGTTTTCGATTTGGTCGCTCATGCCCAAACCGTGGCGGCCGCCGATGCGGTTGGCTTCGAGGAAGAGTTCGACGGGGTCGGCGTATTCTTTGCCGTTCAATGCAACGGGCACGCCCTCTTCAAAGCGCACGCTGACTTCTTCGGGTTTGACTTCGACGCTTTCGTCCCAGAAGGCAACGCCCATGATGGGTTTGACGATTTTGATGCCACTGTTGAGGAATTCCAAATCTTTGGCTTCATGCGTCGCGCCGAGCATATTGGAATCGGTGGAATAGGCTTTCTCAACCGACATTTTGTAGTTGAAGCCGTTGGCAATCAGAAATTCGCTCATTTCGTGGCGGCCGCCGAGTTCGTCGATAAATTGTTGGTCGAGCCAGGGTTTGTAGATTTTCAGCGCGGGATTGGTCAAGAGACCGTAGCGGTAGAAACGCTCGATGTCGTTGCCTTTGTAGGTGCTGCCGTCGCCCCAAATATTCACATCGTCTTCTTTCATTGCGGAAACAAGCATCGTGCCGGTTACGGCGCGGCCCAGAGGCGTGGTGTTGAAATAAGCGATGCCGCCGGTGGAAACGTGGAACGCGCCGCATTGGATGGCGGCGATGCCTTCGTGTGCCAACTGCGCGCGGCAGTCGATTAAGCGGGCGTTTTCCGCACCGTATTCCATCGCTTTTTTGGGAATGGCGTTGTAGTCGTCTTCGTCGGGCTGGCCGAGGTTGGCAGTGTAGGCATAAGGCAGCGCGCCTTTGAGTTTCATCCACAACAGCGCGGCGGAGGTATCAAGTCCGCCGGAGAAGGCGATGCCGACTTTCTGACCGACGGGGAGGTTTTGTAAAATAGTATGGTTTTGGTTCATGAAAAAATCCTCGATAGCTTGAAAAATCAAAGCCATTATCTTATAAATAGGAAATATTGTCAGCCATCATGCCGTCTGAACGGGTATTCCGCCGTTTCAGGCGGTATTTAAAACCGAAAACATTATGAATGCGTTCAACCTCATCATCATCGGCGACGAAATCTTACACGGCAGCCGCCAAGACAAGCATTTCGCCTTTTTCAAATCCCTGCTCGAATCCAAAGGGCTGAAGCTCAATCAGGTGCAATACCTGCCCGACGAACCCGATTTGCTGGTCAGGCAACTGCGCCGCAGCTTTTCAGACGGCATACCGACGTTTGTTACCGGCGGCATCGGCGCCACGCCCGACGACCACACGCGCCAAGCGGCCGCCGCTGCTTTGGATTTACCTGTCGTCCGCCATCTTGAAGCCGCCAAGTTTATCGAAGGCATAACCCAGAAACGCGGCGAGCCGCTCGATGCCCCCGAACACGCCCAACGCCTGAAAATGGCGGACTTTCCCGCAGGCGCGGAGCTTGTGCCCAACCCGTTCAACAACATCGCCGGATTTTCCATCCGCGAGCATTATTTCTTCCCTGGTTTCCCCGTGATGGCGCACCCGATGGCCGAATGGGTATTGGAAACTTATTACGCCGGCCGCTTCAACCAAACCGAACGCGGCAGCCGCAGCGTGTATGTGTTCGACCAACCCGAATCGCGCATTACGCCGCTTATGGAGCATATCGAGCAAACTTATCCCGGCGTGCGTTCGTACAGCCTGCCCAGCGTCGGTTGGACGCATTCAGACGGCACGCAGGTCAAGCCGCACATTGAGTTCGGCATCAAAGCCGAAGGAGAAGCCGTCAACCTTTTGGACGTGGCGTGGGCGGAAGTGTTGCACAGCTTGGGCGGATTGGGGGCAGAGCTGAAAAATCGGGTAAACTGAAAACCGTTTGCCCAAATCGGACGATATTTAAGGAAAACCATGCAATACCGAATCAGAAGAGAAAACGAAGCACCCGAAGCAAAAAATGCGGGGGAAACCTTATGGGAGCGCGACATTATGCGCGAAGTGCTGCTGTCCGCCTATCGGGACAGGCGAAGGGAGCGGATGTGGAAAAACATCTGGCGTGCCGTCAGCACCCTGATTCTGGTTGCCCTAATTGCAGGCATTTTCCGAAAAGACGAAGCCGCATTGCAGTTGGCGGGCAACACGCCGCATACCGCAGTCGTCAACCTGTACGGCGAAATCGGCAACGGCGTAGAAGACCAGGTCAAAAAACTCAAAGACGGTATGGAAGCCGCCTACAAAAACCCGCAGGCAAAAGCCATCGTCATCCGCGCCAACAGCCCCGGCGGTTCGCCTGTCGTGTCCAATACCGCTTTTGAAGAAATACGCCGTCTGAAGGCGCAGCACCCCGGCATCCCCGTTTATCTCGTGGCGGAGGATATGTGCGCGTCCGGCTGCTACTATATTGCGGCGGCGGCGGACAAAATCTATGCCGACCCGTCCAGCATCGTCGGCAGCATCGGCGTTATCGGCAGCAGTTTCGACGCGACCGGCCTGATGGAAAAAATCGGCGTGAAACGCAGGGTTAAAATTGCGGGCAGCAACAAAGGAATGGGCGATCCGTTTTCTCCCGAAACGCCCGAACAGTCGAAAATCTGGGAAGAAATGCTGACCGGCATACACGGTGAGTTCATCAAAGCCGTCAAAACCGGACGCGGCGGCCGCCTCAAATTCCGACAATATCCCGACGTGTTCAGCGGTCGGGTGTACACGGGTGCGGATGCGCAGAAAGTCGGACTGGTGGACGGACTCGGCAATATTTACAGCGTGGCGCGAGACGTGGTCAAAGCCCCCGATGTGGTGGATTACACTCCGAAGGACGATTTCGGCAGAATCTTGGGCAGACGCTTCGGCGCAGAACTCAAAGCAAGCGTTTCGGAAGCCCTGCAATCCCTCCGATAACGCTTTCCGCCGGATATAGTGGTTTAAATTCAAACCACTATACCGATACCGTCTGAAAGGTTTTCAGACGGCATTTTTTTGCATGGTAGGGTGATATTTGTGAAACGGTAATATGAAAACAGAACGCTTGTCGCGCGGTTTGTACCGTGCTGGTCTATACGAAGGCAGTAATAAAGATAGAAACGTTTTGTTTTTATAGGATTGGCGCGAAACAGACGGTCCAGCGTTCTTGAAATCAAATAAGAATCGTTATCATAACATGATTGTATTTATTGGGTTTTTTTGGGCGTTTTGCCGATATTTACCTTTTAATGGTTTTTGAAATTCGCTAAAATACGAAATTATTGTAGAAATTTTGTTAACGGATTTGGGTGTAACCATGTTGTCCGCTTACTTTCCCGTCTTTGTCTTTATCCTCGTCGGCCTCGCGGCCGGCGTGCTGTTTATCCTGCTCGGCACGATTTTAGGCCCGAAACGCCACTACGCCGAAAAAGACGCGCCTTACGAATGCGGTTTCGAAGCCTTTGAAAACGCAAGGATGAAGTTCGACGTGCGCTATTACCTCGTCGCCATCCTCTTTATCCTGTTTGATTTGGAGGTCGCGTTCATGTTGCCGTGGGCAGTCGTGTTCAAAGATTTGGGCGCGTACGGCTTCTGGTCTATGCTGGTGTTTATCGTCGTTCTGACGGTAGGCTTTGTTTACGAATGGAAAAAAGGTGCGCTGGAATGGGAATAGAAGGCGTTTTGAAAAAAGGTTTCATCACCACCAGCGCGGATACGGTGTTGAACTATATGCGTACCGGTTCATTGTGGCCGGTTACTTTCGGCTTGGCCTGCTGCGCCGTGGAAATGATGCACGCGGGTATGGCGCGTTATGACCTTGACCGTTTTGGCATTATTTTCCGTCCGTCTCCCCGTCAGGCCGACCTGATGATTGTGGCGGGTACGCTGACCAACAAAATGGCACCCGCCCTGCGCCGCGTGTACGACCAGCTCGCCGAGCCGCGCTGGGTATTGTCTATGGGCTCGTGTGCCAACGGCGGCGGCTATTATCACTACTCTTATTCCGTCGTGCGCGGTGCCGACCGCGTCGTGCCGGTAGACGTTTATGTGCCGGGTTGTCCGCCGACTGCGGAAGCCCTGATTTACGGCCTGATTCAGCTCCAACAAAAAATCAAGCGCACTTCCACCATCGCGCGTGACGAGTAAGGAGAGGACGATATGGCAAGCATTCAAAACTTATACGAGACCGTCGTCGGCGTGCTTGGCGATCGGGCAGGCAAAGTCATTTCAGCTTTGGGCGAGATTACTGTCGAGTGTCTGCCCGAACACTATATTTCAGTCATGACCGCATTGCGCGACCATGAAGATTTGCATTTCGAGCTTCTGGTTGACTTGTGCGGTGTCGATTACAGCACTTACAAAAACGAAGCATGGCAGGGCAAACGCTTTGCCGTCGTCAGCCAGCTGCTTTCCGTTAAAAACAATCAACGCATCCGCGTACGCGTCTGGGTTTCAGACGACGACTTCCCCGTAGTCGAATCCGTAGTCGATATCTACAACAGCGCGGATTGGTACGAACGCGAAGCCTTCGATATGTACGGCATCATGTTCAACAACCATCCCGACCTGCGCCGCATCCTGACCGATTACGGTTTCGTCGGACATCCGTTCCGCAAAGACTTCCCGATTTCCGGCTATGTGGAAATGCGTTACGACGAAGAGCAAAAACGCGTGATTTACCAACCTGTTACCATCGAGCCGCGCGAGATCACGCCGCGTATCGTCCGTGAGGAGAACTACGGTGGCCAATAAATTAAGAAACTACACCATCAACTTCGGCCCGCAACACCCTGCGGCGCACGGCGTATTGCGTATGATTTTGGAGTTGGAGGGCGAAACCATCGTCCGTGCCGACCCGCATATCGGCCTCCTGCATCGCGGCACCGAAAAACTGGCGGAAACCAAAACCTATCTGCAAGCCCTGCCCTATATGGACCGCTTGGACTACGTTTCCATGATGGTCAACGAGCAGGCATATTGTTTGGCGGTAGAAAAACTCGCCGGAATTGATGTGCCTATCCGCGCCCAATACATCCGCGTGATGTTCGCCGAAGTAACGCGCATCCTCAATCACCTGATGGGCATCGGTTCGCACGCCTTCGACATCGGCGCGATGACCGCCATCCTTTACGCCTTCCGCGATCGTGAAGAGCTGATGGACTTGTACGAAGCCGTGTCCGGTGCGCGTATGCACGCCGCCTACTTCCGTCCCGGCGGCGTTTACCGCGACCTGCCCGACTTCATGCCCAAATACGAGAGCAGCAAATTCCGCAACGCCAAAGTATTGAAGCAGCTCAACGAATCCCGCGAAGGCACGATGCTCGACTTCATCGACGCCTTCTGTGAACGTTTCCCGAAAAACATCGACACACTCGAAACCCTCCTGACCGACAACCGCATTTGGAAACAGCGTACCGTCGGCATCGGCGTTGTTACTCCCGAGCGCGCCATGCAAAAAGGCTTTACCGGAGTGATGTTGCGCGGTTCTGGCGTGGAATGGGATGTGCGTAAGAAACAGCCGTATGAAGTGTACGACAAAATGGATTTCGATATTCCCGTCGGCGTCAACGGCGACTGCTACGACCGCTACCTCTGCCGTATGGAAGAAATGCGTCAATCCGTACGCATCATCAAACAATGTTCCGAGTGGTTGCGTGTCAATCCGGGTCCGGTCATCACCACAAACCACAAATTCGCCCCGCCCAAACGTACCGAAATGAAAACAGGTATGGAAGACCTGATTCACCATTTCAAACTCTTTACCGAAGGTATGCACGTTCCCGAGGGCGAGACTTACACCGCTGTCGAACACCCAAAAGGCGAGTTCGGCGTTTATATCATTTCAGACGGCGCGAACAAACCCTACCGCCTGAAAATCCGCGCACCCGGCTTCGCCCACCTGCAAGGCATGGACGAAATGGCAAAAGGCCATATGCTGGCTGATGTGGTGGCGATTATCGGCACGCAGGATATTGTGTTTGGCGAAGTAGACAGATAAAGCTGTAAAAAAGCAGCCTGTACTTTTCAGACTGCCTGAAAAAATTATTAGGAATAAAAAGCATGAAATTTTGGCATATGCAGATGCATCCAACCGATGAAATGGAGTTCTCTGAGAACATTGATTGGATTTTGGAACACAAAAAAATTATCGGTTTGGGACAATGGGAAGGTGGAAAAGGTCAAATTGCCGCATTTATCAATGAAATGCAGGTTAATGACATTGTTGCGCTAAAACGCGGTCAAGAATTGATTGCGCTTGTCCAAATTACCGGTGGGGCATATAAAGTTACCGATGATGCCAATCTGGAAACTGCATGGATTGTTAACCGTCGTCCTGTTCGCGTATTAGATTGGGCGATTGAACCGAAAATATTAAAACAAGCTCGTGGTACATTAAATCGTTGCGTACGTGATGATGTGGAAACTACTCAAACCATTAAACAATGGTATGAAGCCGTAGTAAAATCATTTACAAAACGAAGAGTGGATTTAACCGTTTAAATTTGTTTTCAGGCTGCCTGAAATTCCAAAAAAACCTAATTTAGGATTACAAGATGTTATCCACAGAATCCTTAAAACAAATCGACATAGAGTTGGCGAAATATCCTGCCGACCAACGCCGATCCGCCATTATGGGCGCATTGCGTATCGCCCAGACCGAAAAAGGCTGGCTTGCTCCCGAGACCATCGCCTTTGTCGCAGACTATATCGGTATCTCGCCTGCACAAGCCTACGAAGTCGCTACCTTCTACAATATGTACGACCTTGAGCCTGTCGGCAAATACAAACTGACCGTTTGTACCAACCTGCCCTGCGCCCTGCGCGGCGGTATGGATACCGGCGAATACCTCAAACAAAAACTCGGTATCGGCTACGGCGAAACCACGCCCGACGGCAAATTTACCCTTGTCGAAGGCGAATGCATGGGCGCGTGCGGCGATGCCCCCGTTATGCTGGTCAACAACCACAGCATGTGCAGCTTTATGACTGAAGAGGCGATTGAGAAAAAATTAGCAGAATTAGAATAGATTATCCGGATGCAGCCGGGGTTGTAATCAAATTTAAACGGTTATTCCAAAATTCTAAATTGTGATTTTAAAAAGTAACAATAAAAAAGGAGTGGTTGATGAGGGGAGTAATTGTCAAATGGGATGACGAAAAAGGTTATGGTTTTATACGGATAGATGGCGGTAACAAAGAAATCTTCTGCCATATTTCCGACTTTTCCTCAAGAAACCCGCGTCCTGAGATTAACGAGGCGGTCGGTTTTGAAGTGGTTTCAGACGGCAAGGGAAGATTTTCTGCAAAACAGATACGCTATCTGAATCGGGAGCGCGCAGTTTCTCCCGTGTACCGCAAGAAACATCGAAAAGACGAGGAATCTCCCACTTCGATTGTTCGGGTTGTGCTGTCTTTGTTGGTCGGTTTGCTGATTGTTTCGGCAATCGGCTATAAGGCGTATCAATATGCGTCAGAGAAGCTGACTCCGAAACAGGAAAATACGCCGGTTAAAACGCAAGTATTGCCCGAAATAAAACGGCAGCAGCCCGACAGCAGCCCATACCGTTGCGACGGCAGGCAATATTGCTCACAAATGACTTCGTGCGAAGAAGCCAAATGGTTTGTAAGGAACTGTTCCGATACCAAGATGGACGGCGATGGCGACGGCATTCCGTGTGAAAATATGTGCAGCGGATGGTAATTTTGATTGATGACGGGAAGAACAAACACAGGTTTGGTTCAGATTAAACGAAGACAGGAAAATGCCGTCTGAAAACAGACAAACCGTTTCAGACGGCATCAGGAACATTGAGACGGCAGGCAGCCGCAACCGATACGAAAACAAACAGGCACACCAAAAATGGCTATTTACCAATCAGGCGTGATTTTTGACCAAGTGGATACCGCCAATCCCGATTGTTGGACATTGGACGAATACGTCAAACGCGGCGGTTATACCGCCCTGCGTAAAATCCTGTCCGAAAACATCTCGCAAACCGATGTGATTGACGAAGTCAAAACCTCCGGCTTGCGCGGGCGCGGCGGTGCGGGCTTCCCGACCGGTTTGAAATGGAGCTTTATGCCCCGTTCCTTCCCGGGCGAAAAATACGTCGTCTGCAATACCGACGAAGGCGAACCGGGTACGTTCAAAGACCGCGACATCATCATGTTCAACCCCCATGCTCTGATTGAAGGCATGATTATCGCCGGTTACGCGATGGGTGCGAAAGCGGGCTACAACTACATTCACGGCGAAATTTTTGAAGGCTACCAACGCTTTGAGACCGCTTTGGAGCAGGCGCGCGCCGCAGGCTTTTTGGGTAAAAATATTTTGGGTTCGGATTTTGAATTCGAACTCTTCGCCCACCACGGCTACGGCGCATATATTTGCGGCGAAGAAACCGCCTTGCTCGAATCGTTGGAAGGCAAAAAAGGCCAGCCGCGCTTTAAACCGCCATTCCCTGCTTCGTTCGGCCTGTACGGCAAACCGACCACCATCAACAATACCGAAACGTTCTCCTCTGTCCCATTCATTATCCGTGACGGCGGACAGGCATTTGCCGACAAAGGTATTCCGAATGCAGGCGGTACCAAATTGTTCTGCATCTCCGGCCATGTCGAGCGTCCGGGCAACTATGAAGTGCCATTGGGTACGCCGTTTGCCGAAGTCTTGAAAATGGCAGGAGGTATGCGCGGCGGCAAAAAACTCAAGGCTGTTATTCCCGGCGGTTCGTCCGCACCCGTATTGCCTGCCGACATTATGATGCAGACCAATATGGACTACGACTCGATTTCCAAAGCAGGCTCGATGCTGGGTTCCGGCGCGATTATCGTCATGGACGAAGACGTGTGCATGGTCAAAGCCCTCGAACGGTTAAGCTACTTCTACTACGATGAATCATGCGGCCAATGCACCCCCTGCCGCGAAGGTACGGGCTGGCTCTACCGTATCGTCCACCGCATCGTAGAAGGCAAAGGTAAAATGGAAGATTTGGATTTGCTCGATTCCGTCGGCAACCAAATGGCAGGCCGCACCATCTGCGCCCTCGCCGATGCCGCCGTCTTCCCCGTCCGCAGCTTTACCAAGCATTTCCGTGATGAGTTTGTGCATTACATCGAACACGGCGGACCGATGAAAGAGCATAAGTGGGGAGGGTGGTAATGGTGGAAGCTAAAATTTTTATTCTATACGGTGCAGCTAACAAAGGTAAGAGTACGACACTCAATACGCTTTTTAATCAGATTTGTCGGAAATTTTCTAAATTTCTAGTCTTTTTTGAAAGACATGGAAACGGCTTAGATTTTGTTGCAGTATTTGATCATGAAGGTCAGAGGATTGGTTTTTATTCATCTGGTGATAATGAATACGAGGTTAGGAGAAATTTATACAAACTTTATTCGCATAATTGTGATTTTATTTTTGGCACGTCAAGGACACGGGGTGGTAGTTGCGATGCAGTAGGATGTTATGCAGAGTTATTGCATGGCGATGTAAATATAATTAATTGGTGTGAAAAGTTTGAGCCTACAGATGAAGACAATGAGCGTGCTGTTAAAGAGTTATTTAAGTCATTTAAAAATATAATAAATGAGTTATAGTTTTAGTTGGTTTTATATTGGTTAAAAGCAAAATGCTAAAAATTTAACTTTGCCGTCATTCCCGCTTACGCGGGAATGACGGCAAGGTGGCAGTAAACGTTTTAAACAGTATTGATTGTCAATGAAACTCAAAAGGCCGTCTGAAACCCATTTTTCAGACGACCTCCATAAAAGAATTATTTATTAAATACCCGTAACTAGGAACGAACCATGTTACAAATCGAAATCGACGGCAAACAGGTATCTGTGGAGCAGGGCGCGACGGTGATTGAGGCCGCGCACAAGCTCGGTACTTATATTCCGCATTTCTGTTACCATAAAAAGCTCTCCATCGCAGCCAACTGCCGTATGTGTCTGGTGGACGTGGAAAAAGCCCCCAAACCGCTGCCCGCCTGTGCCACGCCGGTAACGGACGGCATGATTGTGCGTACGCATTCGGCGAAGGCGAGGGAGGCGCAGGAAGGCGTGATGGAGTTCCTGCTCATCAACCATCCGCTCGACTGTCCGACCTGCGACCAAGGCGGCGAATGCCAGTTGCAGGATTTGGCGGTGGGCTATGGCAAAACCACCAGCCGCTACACCGAGGAAAAACGTTCCGTCGTCGGCAAAGACATGGGGCCTTTGGTTTCCGCCGAGGAAATGAGCCGCTGCATCCACTGCACCCGCTGCGTACGTTTCACCGAAGAAATCGCCGGCTTGCAGGAAATTGCGATGGCGAATCGCGGCGAACACTCCGAAATCATGCCCTTTATCGGCAAAGCGGTGGAAACCGAGCTGTCGGGCAACGTCATCGATTTGTGCCCCGTCGGCGCGCTGACCAGCAAACCGTTCCGTTTCAACGCGCGTACTTGGGAATTGAACCGCCGCAAATCCGTTTCCGCCCATGACGCTTTTGGCAGCAACTTGATTGTGCAAACCAAAGACCATACCGTCCGCCGTGTGTTGCCGCTGGAAAACGAAGCCATCAACGAATGCTGGCTGTCCGACCGCGACCGTTTTGCCTATGAAGGCCTGTATCACGAAAGCCGTCTGAAAAACCCGAAAATCAAACAGGGCGGCGAATGGATGGACGTGGATTGGAAAACTGCGCTGGAATATGTCCGCAGCGCGATTGACTGTATCGCCAAAGACGGCAACCAAAACCAAGTCGGCATTTGGGCGAACCCGATGAATACGGTCGAAGAGCTGTATTTGGCGAAGAAACTTGCCGACGGCTTGGGCGTTAAAAATTTCGCCACCCGCCTGCGCCAACAGGACAAACGTCTTTCAGACGACCTCAATAGTGCGCAATGGTTGGGACAAAGTATCGAATCGCTGGCGGACAACGAAGCCGTACTGGTAGTCGGTGCGAACCTGCGCAAAGAACAGCCGCTTCTGACCGCCCGCCTGCGTCGCGCTGCTAAAGAGCGCATGGCCTTGAGCGTGTTGGCAAGCAGCAAGGAAGAGTTGTTTATGCCGCTTCTGGCTCAGGAAGCGGTGCATCCCGACGAGTGGGCAGGCCGTCTGAAAAATCTGTCTGCCAATACGGAACACGCGATTACCGCGAGCCTGAAAAACGCTGAAAAAGCAGCGGTGATTTTGGGCGCGGAAGTGCAAAACCATCCTGATTACGCCGCGATTTACGCCGCCGCACAAGAGCTGGCGGACGCGACCGGCGCGGTGCTGGGCATTCTGCCGCAAGCCGCCAACAGCGTCGGTGCGGACGTATTGGGCGTGAACTCGGGCGAGAGCGTTGCCGAAATGGCAAACGTGCCGAAACAGGCAGTTTTGCTGCTCAACGTCGAACCGGAAATCGATACGGTGGACGGCGCAAAAGCCGTAGCCGCGTTGAAACAGGCGAAAAGCGTGATGGCGTTTACGCCGTTTGTCAGCGAAACGCTGTTGGACGTGTGCGACGTATTGCTGCCGATTGCGCCGTTTACCGAAACCTCGGGCAGCTTCATCAATATGGAAGGCCGTCTGCAATCCTTCCACGGCGTCGTTCAAGGTTTCGGCGACTCGCGTCCGCTGTGGAAAGTGTTGCGCGTATTGGGCAACCTGTTTGACCTGCAAGGCTTTGAATACCACGATACCGCCGCGATTCTGAAAGACGCGCTGGATGCGGAAAGCCTGCCGTCCAAACTGGACAACCGCAGCACATGGACAGGGGAGGGCGTTCAGACGGCCTCAGACCGCCTCGTCCGTGTCGGCGGCGTCGGTATTTATCACACTGATTCTATCGTGCGCCGTTCCGCACCGTTGCAAGAAACCAGTCATGCCGCCGTGCCTGCCGCGCGTGTCAATCCGAACACTTTGGCACGCTTGGGCCTGCAAGACGGACAAACTGCTGTCGCCAAACAAAACGGCGCAAGCGTATCGGTTGCCGTCAAAGCCGATGCCGGTTTGCCTGAAAACGTGGTGCATCTGCCGCTGCATACCGAAAATGCCGCGCTGGGTGCGTTGATGGACACTATTGAACTGGCGGGAGCTTGATTATGCAGGAATGGTTCCAAAACCTCTTTGCCGCAACGCTCGGTCTGGGCGATTTGGGTATCACCGTAGGTTTGGTGGTATCCGTCATCGTCAAAATTGTGATTATCCTGATTCCGCTGATTCTGACCGTTGCCTACCTGACGTATTTCGAACGTAAAGTCATCGGCTTTATGCAGCTTCGTGTCGGCCCGAACGTAACCGGCCCGTGGGGTTTGATCCAGCCGTTTGCCGACGTGTTCAAACTCTTGTTTAAAGAGGTAACCCGTCCGAAGCTGTCAAACAAAGCCCTGTTCTACATCGGCCCGATTATGTCGCTCGCCCCGTCTTTTGCGGCGTGGGCAGTGATTCCGTTCAACGAAGAATGGGTGCTGACCAACATCAATATCGGCCTTTTGTACATCCTGATGATTACCTCGCTGTCGGTTTACGGCGTGATCATCGCGGGCTGGGCTTCCAACTCCAAATATTCGTTTTTGGGCGCAATGCGTGCTTCCGCACAAAGCATTTCCTACGAGATTGCCATGAGTGCCGCGCTGGTGTGCGTCGTGATGGTATCGGGCAGCATGAACTTCTCCGACATCGTTGCCGCACAAGCTAAAGGTATTGCCGGCGGTTCGGTATTCTCTTGGAACTGGCTGCCGCTCTTCCCCATCTTCATCGTCTATCTGATTTCCGCCGTTGCCGAAACCAACCGCGCGCCGTTTGACGTGGCAGAGGGTGAGTCTGAAATCGTTGCCGGCCACCACGTCGAATACTCCGGCTTCGCATTCGCGCTGTTCTTCCTTGCCGAATACATTTTCATGATTCTGATTGCCGCGCTGACCTCGCTGATGTTCCTCGGCGGCTGGCTGTCTCCGTTCCCGCAAAGCTGGGGCTTTATCGGTACACCTTCCGCATTCTGGATGTTCGTGAAAATGGCGGCGGTGCTGTACTGGTACCTGTGGATCCGTGCAACCTTCCCGCGCTACCGTTACGACCAAATCATGCGCTTGGGCTGGAAAGTGCTGATTCCGATCGGCTTCGCCTACATCGTGATTTTGGGCGTGTGGATGATTTCACCGCTGAATTTGTGGAAATAAGTTTCAGACGGCATCTTGAGGTCGTCTGAACAAAGCGATTTTGAATACCTAACGAAATCCCTGATTTGAGGGAACATAAATATGGCTAACTTAGTAAAAACCTTTCTGCTTGGCGAATTGGTAAAAGGCTTGGGCGTAACGCTCAAAAA
The DNA here is from genome assembly GCF_958267435.1 of Neisseria benedictiae. Taxonomy (NCBI): domain Bacteria; kingdom Pseudomonadati; phylum Pseudomonadota; class Betaproteobacteria; order Neisseriales; family Neisseriaceae; genus Neisseria; species Neisseria benedictiae. The sequence goes on along the minus strand of NZ_CATQFV010000032.1, from coordinate 49,719 downwards.
CTTTTTTGCCCGCAAAGACACAATTTATTTCCCCGAAGAGAAAACGCCGCAATCCGTGCGTTTCCGCGGCCTGCACGCGCAACGCCGTTATCCGAACGGCGAAGAGCGCTGTATTGCGTGTAAATTGTGTGAGGCAGTTTGTCCGGCAATGGCGATTAACATCGAATCGGAAGAACGCGAAGACGGAACCCGCCGCACCAAGCGTTACGACATCGACCTGACCAAGTGCATCTTCTGCGGTTTCTGCGAAGAGGCCTGCCCGACCGATGCGATTGTGGAAACGCATATTTTTGAATACCACGGCGAGAAAAAAGGCGACTTGCACATGACCAAGCCCATCCTTTTGGCAATCGGCGACAAATACGAACCCGAAATCGCCAAACGCAAAGCCGCTGACGCGCCGTATCGTTAAGGAGCAGACGAATGACTTTTTCCGCGATTCTGTTCTATATCCTTGCCGCCATCGTTTTGTACGGTGCGGTTCGTACCGTTACCGCTAAAAACCCTGTCCATGCCGCTTTGCATTTGGTGCTGACTTTCTGCGTGAGCGCGATGATTTGGATGCTGATGCAGGCAGAGTTTTTGGGCGTTACGCTGGTGGTGGTTTACGTCGGTGCTGTGATGGTGTTGTTCCTGTTCGTCGTGATGATGCTGAATATCGACATCGAGGAAATGCGCGCCGGTTTCTGGCGGCACGCGCCTGTTGCCGGTGTGGTCGGTACGCTGTTGGCGGTTGCCCTGATTCTGATTTTGGTCAACCCGAAAACCGACCTCGCCGCATTTGGTCTGATGAAAGACATTCCTGCCGATTACAACAATATCCGCGATTTGGGCAGCCGTATTTATACCGAATACCTGTTGCCGTTTGAGCTGGCGGCGGTATTGCTGTTGTTGGGTATGGTGGCGGCGATTGCGCTGGTTCACCGCAAAACCATCAATCCGAAACGTATGGATCCTGCCGACCAGGTTAAAGTACGCGCCGACCAAGGCCGTATGCGCTTGGTGAAAATGGAAGCGGTCAAACCGCAAACCGAATCTGCCGAAGAAAGCGAAGTTTCAGACGGCCTCAAGCTGGAAGGGGAGGACAAAGCATGATTACCTTGACGCATTATCTGGTATTGGGCGCTCTCCTGTTCGGTATCAGCGCGATGGGCATCTTTATGAACCGCAAAAACGTGCTGGTATTGCTGATGTCCATCGAGCTGATGCTTTTGGCGGTGAACTTCAACTTTATCGCCTTCTCGCAACATCTGGGCGATACCGCCGGACAGATTTTCGTATTCTTCGTATTGACTGTCGCTGCTGCTGAATCCGCCATCGGTTTGGCGATTATGGTATTGGTGTACCGTAACAGAAAAACAATCAACGTTGCCGATTTGGATGAGTTGAAAGGGTAAGGAGGTTGGGTCGAGGCCCAACAAGGCGCCTATGCCGTCTGAAAACCCGATAGGAAAAACGATGAAGTCCATAGACGAACAAAGCCTGCACAATGCCCGCCGCCTGTTTGAAAGCGGCGATATCGACCGTATCGAAGTCGGTACCACCGCGGGTCTGCAACAGATTCACCGTTACCTGTTCGGCGGCTTATATGATTTTGCGGGTCAAATCAGGGAAGACAACATTTCCAAAGGCGGTTTCCGTTTTGCCAACGCCATGTATCTGAAAGAGGCTTTGGCTAAAATCGAGCAGATGCCCGAGCGGACTTTTGAAGAAATCATCGCCAAATATGTTGAAATGAACATTGCCCATCCGTTTTTGGAGGGTAATGGCAGAAGTACCCGCATCTGGCTGGACTTGGTGCTGAAGAAAAACCTGAAAAAAGTCGTAAACTGGCAAAATGTAAGCAAAACTCTGTATTTGCAGGCGATGGAACGCAGCCCCGTCAACGATTTAGAACTGCGCTTTCTATTGAAGGACAACCTGACCGACGATGTGGACAACCGCGAAATCATCTTTAAAGGAATCGAGCAGTCGTATTATTACGAAGGGTATAAGAAAGGGTAAAGGTCGTCTGAAAAACGGCTTCAGACGACCTTAAGCGGTAGGTCGGATACTTGTATCCGACATTTTGGGGAAACAGGCAGATTTGTCGGATTCGAGAATCCGACCTACGAGACTGAAATATTGAAAGAAGAATGATGGATAAAAATCAGTTAGAACAAGAATTTCATAAAGCCATGTTAAATATTTATCAGGAGGCTTTGAATTTGCCGCAACCTTACAAGGCGACACGATTTTTACAAATTGTAAATGAATTTGGTGGTAAAGAGGCGGCGGATAAATTATTGAGTACGGGGGAAAAGAAGACTCAGACCGGTTTTACAGAGCTAATTTTGAGTGGTGGCGGAGTCCACGCCTTGAAATACAGTATGGAATATCTGGTGTTACAAAAGCCGTGGTGTGATTTATTTACTGAAGAGCAATTAGCTGTGGCACGCAAACGATTGGAGCGTGTTGGATTTGTTTTTCCGAAGTAATTTTGTACGAAACAAACATAGATTTTTAAATCAATCGGATTCAATCAAATGAACGACATGACTTTATATCTCATCATTGCCCTCGTGCCTTTGGCAGGCTCGCTGATTGCGGGTTTGTTCGGCAATAAAATCGGACGTGCCGGTGCGCATACCGTAACAATACTCGGTGTGGCGGTGTCCGCCTTGCTGTCGGCTTATGTGCTGTGGGGATTCCTCAATGGCAGCCGTGCCAAGTTTGACGAGAACGTTTATACCTGGCTGACAATGGGCGGCTTGGATTTCTCCGTCGGCTTCTTGGTCGATACGATGACAGCGATGATGATGGTCGTGGTAACGGGCGTGTCGTTGATGGTGCATATCTACACCATCGGCTATATGCACGACGAAAAAGTCGGCTACCAACGCTTCTTCAGCTACATTTCTTTGTTTACATTCAGCATGTTGATGCTGATTATGAGCAACAACTTCATCCAGCTCTTCTTCGGTTGGGAAGCGGTGGGTTTGGTGTCGTATCTCTTGATCGGTTTCTATTTCAAACGCCCGAGCGCGACATTTGCCAACCTGAAAGCCTTTTTGATCAACCGTGTCGGCGACTTCGGCTTTTTGCTCGGTATCGGCTTGGTGCTTGCCTATTTCGGCGGCAGCCTGCGCTATCAGGACGTATTCGCTTATCTGCCCAACGTCCAAAATGCCACCATCCAGCTTTTCCCCGGCGTGGAATGGTCTTTGATTACCGTAACTTGTTTACTTCTGTTTGTCGGTGCGATGGGTAAATCGGCACAATTCCCGCTGCATGTCTGGCTGCCCGATTCGATGGAAGGCCCGACCCCGATTTCCGCATTGATTCACGCCGCAACCATGGTTACCGCCGGTCTGTTCATGGTATCGCGTATGTCGCCGATTTATGAGATGAGCAGCACCGCGCTGTCTGTCATTATGGTGATCGGCGCGATTACCGCCCTGTTTATGGGTTTCTTGGGCGTGATTCAAAACGATATCAAGCGCGTGGTTGCGTATTCCACCCTGTCGCAACTGGGCTATATGACCGTGGCTTTGGGCGCGTCCGCCTATTCCGTGGCGATGTTCCATGTCATGACCCACGCCTTCTTTAAAGCCTTGCTGTTCTTGGCGGCAGGCAGCGCGATTATCGGTATGCACCACGACCAAGATATGCGCCATATGGGCAACCTGAAAAAATATATGCCGGTTACTTGGCTGACTATGCTGATCGGCAATTTGTCGCTGATCGGTACGCCGTTCTTCTCCGGCTTCTATTCTAAAGATTCGATTATCGAAGCAGCGAAATACAGCACCCTGCCGGGCAGCGGCTTTGCCTATTTTGCCGTCCTCGCCAGCGTGTTTGTTACCGCGTTTTACGCGTTCCGCCAATACTTTATGGTGTTCCACGGCGAAGAGAAATGGCGCAGCCTGCCTGAGCATCATGACGATCATCATGGCGAAGAGCATCACGGCTTGGGCAAAAACGACAATCCGCACGAAAGCCCGCTGGTTGTTACCCTGCCTTTGATTTTGCTTGCTATTCCGTCCGTCATCATCGGCTACCTTGCCATCGAGCCTATGCTTTACGGCGATTTCTTCAAAGATGTGATTTTCGTTAATGCCGACGCGCATCCGACCATGCACATCATGAAAGAAGAGTTCCACGGCGCATTGGCGATGGTGTCGCACAGCCTGACATCGCCTGTTTTGTATTTGGCGGCTGCCGGTGTTGCCGCCGCGTGGCTTTTGTACGTCAAACTGCCGCACCTGCCCGCCAAAATCGCGCAGGCGTTCCGTCCGGTTTACGTTTTGTTTGAAAACAAATACTACCTCGATGCCCTGTATTTCAACGTTTTCGCCAAAGGCACGCGCGCATTGGGTACCTTCTTTTGGAAAGTCGGCGATACCGCCATTATCGACAACGGCATCGTCAACGGCTCCGCCAAACTGGTCGGCGCGGTTGCCGCTCAAGTGCGTAAAGCCCAAACCGGCTTTATCTACACCTACGCCGCCGCTATGGTATTCGGCGTATTGGTACTGCTCGGTATGACCTTCTGGGGATTGTTCCGATAAGGATGAGGTTTCAGACGGCCTCTTAAAACGTCGTCTGACAAACCAACCCGTACAACGATATTTTTATTCTAACCACAGGTTAACCACTATGTTTTCCAACTACCTACTCAGCTTGGCAATATGGATACCCATCGCCGCAGGTGTGCTGGTTTTGGCGGCCGGTAAAGACAGCCGTGCGCCGCTGGCGCGTGTGCTTGCCTTTATGGGTGCGCTTGCCGGTTTCTTGGTAACACTGCCCCTGTTTGCCGGTTTCGACCGTTTGAGCGGCGGCTATCAGTTTACCGAGTTCCACGAGTGGATTCCGCTGCTGAAAATCAACTACGCATTGGGCGTGGACGGTATTTCAGTGCTCTTTATCATCTTGAATGCGTTTATTACGCTGTTGGTGGTATTGGCCGGTTGGAAAGTCATTCAGAAACGTCCGGCGCAGTATATGGCGGCATTCCTGATGATGTCGGGTTTGATTAACGGCGCGTTTGCCGCGCAGGATGCGATTCTGTTTTATGTGTTCTTCGAGGGTATGCTGATTCCGCTGTACCTGATTATCGGTGTATGGGGCGGCCCGCGCCGCGTCTATGCGTCGGTCAAGCTGTTCCTCTATACGCTGATGGGTTCGCTCTTGATGCTGGTTGCCATGGTTTACCTGTACTATCAGACAGGCAGCTTCTCTATTGTCGATTTCCAAAACATCAAACAGATTCCGTTGGGCGTACAACAGCTTTTGTTTGCAGCATTCTTCCTGTCATTCGCTGTAAAAGTGCCGATGTTCCCTGTGCACACTTGGTTGCCGGATGCCCACGTTGAAGCGCCGACCGGCGGTTCGATGGTGTTGGCGGCAATTACACTGAAACTGGGCGCATACGGATTTTTGCGCTTCATCCTGCCGATTGTGCCGGACGCGGCACGCTATTTTGCCCCCGTAATCATCGTATTGAGCCTGATTGCCGTGATTTACATCGGTATGGTGGCCCTGGTGCAGACCGATATGAAGAAACTGGTGGCGTATTCGTCCATCAGCCATATGGGTTTTGTAACGCTTGGGATGTTCTTGTTTATTGACGGGCAGTTGGACGACTGGGCGTTGAAAGGCGCGGTCATTCAGATGATTTCGCACGGCTTCGTGTCTGCCGCGATGTTTATGTGTATCGGCGTGATGTACGACCGCCTGCACACGCGCAATATTGCCGATTACGGCGGCGTGGTCAATGTGATGCCTAAGTTTGCGGCGTTTATGATGTTGTTCGGTATGGCCAATGCCGGTCTGCCTGCGACTTCCGGCTTCGTGGGCGAGTTTATGGTGATTATGGGCGCGGTTAAAGTGAATTTCTGGGTAGGCGCGTTGGCCGCCATGACCTTGATTTACGGTGCGTCTTATACCCTGTGGATGTACAAACGCGTTATTTTTGGTGCGATCCACAATCCGCACGTTGCCGAAATGAAAGACATCAATTGCCGCGAATTTGCGATTTTGGCGATTTTGGCGGTTGCTGTTTTGGGCATGGGTCTGTATCCGCAAGCGTTTATCGAAGTGGTGCATCAAGCGGCAAACGATTTGATTGCCCATGTGGCACAAAGCAAGATTTGAGGTGTGTAAATGAACTGGTCTGATTTGAATTTAATGCCCGCCATGCCCGAAATCGTGCTGCTTGCGCTATTGGGTGTCGTATTGCTGGCAGACTTGTGGATTTGCGATAAAAACCGCTATCTGACCCATCTGATGAGTTTGGGAACGGTCATCATCGTGGCCGTTACCCAATTGGCGGTATGGGAGCAGGGCAGTGTCGATGCCTTTCACGGTATGTATATTGCGGACGGCATGTCCCGTTTGGCTAAACTGGTGCTGTATGCACTGACGTTCGGTCTGTTTATTTACAGTAAACCGTACAACCAAGACCGCCAAATTTTTAAAGGCGAGTTTTATACCCTGTCGCTGTTCGCCCTGTTGGGTATGAGCGTCATGGTTAGCTCGGCACATTTCTTGACCGCGTATATCGGTTTGGAATTGTTGTCTTTATCGCTGTACGCCATGATTGCCCTACGCCGCGATTCCGGCCGCTCTGCCGAGGCCGCGCTGAAATACTTCGTATTGGGCGCGTTGGCCTCCGGTTTGCTGCTTTATGGTATTTCCATGGTTTACGGCGCCACCGGTTCCCTTGATTTTGCTTCTGTCTTGGCTTCTGCTTTCAACGAGCAGGCCAATGAATGGTTGTTGAAATTGGGTATGGTGTTTATTGTAGTCGCCATTGCATTTAAATTGGGTGCGGTTCCATTCCATATGTGGGTACCCGATGTGTATGATGGCGCGCCAACCTCTGTTACCGCCTTTGTGGGTACGGCTCCGAAAATCGCCGCCGTTGTCTTTGCGTTCCGTATCCTTGTTACCGGTATGGGTACCATACATTCAGACTGGGCGCCGATGTTGGCCATTCTTGCCGTTGCATCTTTGGTAGTCGGTAACCTGGCCGCCATCATGCAAACCAATATCAAACGTATGCTTGCCTATTCTACCGTATCGCACATGGGCTTTATCCTGTTGGCGTTTATGGCAGGCGCGGTCGGCTTTACCGCAGGTTTGTATTACGCCATTACCTATGCTGTGATGGCGGCAGTCAGCTTCGGTGTTTTGATGGTATTGTCCACCAAAGACATTGAGTGTGAAAACATCAAAGACCTCGCAGGCCTTAACCAACGCCATGCATGGTTTGCCTTCCTGATGTTGCTGTCTATGTTCTCCATGGCAGGTATTCCGCCGCTGATGGGTTTTTACGCCAAATTCGGCGTGATTATGGCACTCTTGAAACAAGGCCATGTTTGGTTGTCTGTATTTGCCGTTATCATGTCTCTGATTGGCGCGTTCTACTACCTGCGCGTGGTCAAAGTCATCTACTTCGATGCACCTGACCATGACCAGCCGGTCGGCAGCAACTATGCCGCCAAATTTGTCCTGACGGTCAATGCCTTCCTGCTGCTCCTGTGGGGTATCATGCCGCAAACCGTTATCGACTGGTGCGCCAAGGCGCTGGAAAATACGCTGTAATATTCGGTATCATCACGGCAGCCGTATCAGAGGTTGCCGTTTTATTTAAGGTTGCCGCCGTATTTCAGACGGCATGGGAAACGGCTATGCCGTCTGAAAGCGGAGAAAGAAGATTATGACCGCATCTATGTACACACTCTTGCTGCTTGCCTTAATTTTTGCCAATGCTCCGTTTCTTACGGTCAGGCTGTTCGGTATTGTTCCGCTCAAGCGCAAACATTTCGGACATCACCTGATCGAGCTGGCGGCAGGTTTCGCACTGACCGCCATTCTTGCCTATATTCTCGAATCCCGTGCAGGATCGGTACACGATCAGGGTTGGGAGTTTTACGCCACAGTCGTCTGCCTGTACCTGATTTTTGCGTTTCCATGTTTTGTGTGGCGGTATTTCTGGCATACGCGCAACAGGGAATAGGGTAACAATAATGCCGTCTGAAGCCTTGTTCAGACGGCATATCCGAGTCTGCTCAGTATTTACGCGCAATCGTAAATTCGGCAAGTTGTCTGAGCCGTAATGCCTTATTGCCGAAGGGTTCGAGCAGCGAGACTGCTTCGTCGGTCAGTTGGTACGCGTATGCCCGCGCACCGTCCAAGCCCATCAGTTTTACATAAGTCGGCTTGTCGTTGTCTGCGTCTTTGCCCGCTGTTTTCCCCAAGGTCGCCGTGTCTGCCTCGCAGTCCAACACATCGTCGATGACTTGGAACGCCAGCCCCAGTTTTGCCGCATAATCATCCAATACCGCCAGACTGTTTTCAGACAGATTCGGGCAAGACATCGCCCCCAATAAAACCGCGGCACGAATCAACGCCCCTGTTTTCAGGCTGTGCATCTGTTCCAAATCGGTTTGGGCCATCTGCTTGCCGACATTGGCCAAATCGATTGCCTGACCGCCCGCCATGCCCCTGCTTCCGCTCGCTTTTGCCAAAACCGACAACATCGCCAGCTGCCGCGAAGCAGGCAGGCCGGACGGACGCGCCAATACATCGAAGGCTTGGGTCTGTAAAGCATCACCGGTCAGAAGGGCGGTTGCTTCGCCATATTTCACATGGCAGGTTGGTTTGCCCCGGCGCAGGCTGTCGTTGTCCATTGCCGGCATATCGTCGTGAACCAACGAATAGGCATGGATCATTTCGATTGCTGCCATTGCCTGTTCTACTGCTTCATGCACGGCTTCGCCTAATTCCGAAGCTGCCAGAACCAGCATCGGCCGCAGACGTTTGCCCCCGTCCAAAGCCGCATAACGCATGGCTTCGTGCAGTGTGTGCGGTATTTCCCCCTCAGACGGCAAAAACCGTTCCAGCAGCAGCTCTGTTTGCGCCTGCGCCCTCTGTTGCCACGTTTTCAAATCATTCGTCGGATTCAAGGTTTAACTCCTTCAGACCGTCTGTGTCTAAAACCTGTAGCTTTTGTTCGACTTGGGCCAACTTGGTTTGGCAGTATCTGACCAGTTCGTTGCCTTCCTGATATGCCGCCAATGCATCCTCCAACGGCATTTCCCCCTGCATGGACTGGGTCAGTGATTCAAGGCGCGACAGTGCCTCTTCAAACGATTTCGGGGTAATTTTCTTCATGGTATCGGGAGTTTCTGTAAAAACGGAATTGTAGCATTTCTGAAAACCGGATGCCGTCTGAAACAGCAGGATTTCAGACGGCATGGTTTTTGTCCTGCAAACGGCAAGAGGTTATTTGAGCAGATCGTCGGTAATACGTTGCAGGAAGGTCAGCCGTTCGGTGCGAATTTTACCGGTTTGCGCGGCGGCTTTGACGGCGCAGCCGGGTTCGGCGCGGTGGGTGCAGTTGTGGAAGCGGCATTGTCCGACGAGATGGCTCAGGTCGGGGAAGTATTGCAGCAGGTCGGCGGCTTCGAGGTGGTGCAGGCCGAATTCTTGCAAACCCGGGGAGTCGATTAATTGGGTTTCTCCGTTTAAATCGTAAAGCTGGGCGTGGGTGGTGGTGTGTTTGCCGGAATCGAGCGCGGTGGAGATGTCGCCGGTGCGGGCGGTTTGGTTGCCCAAGAGGGCGTTGGTCAGGGTGGATTTACCCATGCCGCTTTGTCCGAGCAGGATGTTGCTATGCCCTTGCAGGACGGGACGTAGGATGTCGGCGTTTTCCAGCGCGCGGGTTTCGATGACGAGATAACCGAGCGTTTCGTAGAATTTGAGTTTTTCATGCCAGAGGGCGGTTTCAGGCAGGTCGGCTTTGTTCAGGATGATGACAGCTTGGATGCCCGCGGCTTCAGCGGCCAGGAGGGCGCGTTGCAACAAGGCTTCGCTAGGCGAGGGAACGGCGGCGGTAACGATAAGGAGCTGGCTGACGTTGGCGGCGATAAGTTTGGTTTTCCAAGCGTCTTGGCGGTAGAGCAGGCTTTCGCGCGGCAGGTAGTCTTCGATGACGGCCTGTTCGGCGTTAATGTTTTGGATATGCACGCGGTCGCCGCAGGCGAAATCGACCCGCTTTTTGCGCGTGCTGGCTTCGTAGGTTTTGCCGTCTGGCGTACGCACGATGTAGCGGCGGCCGTAGCTGGTGATGATTTGGGCGGTATCGGTCATGGTTTTGACGGGTAGGGGAACGGGAAGGCCGTCTGAAAATGTTTTCAGACGGCCTTGAGATTTATCTTTTCCGACCTTTCTTTTGCTCCATTTTATCCAACGCTTTTCCCATATCTTCTAAAGCATTCGGATTACCACCAAAATCATGGCCGCCGACACTACACACAGTAGCAGATAGAATACTCATCGTCGAAATCTCTTTCATTTCAAACCGTTCAGATTCCATTGGGATCTCATGCAATAATTTCCCTTTCCCGAAATGACGACTGTATAGTTTTGCCGGCTCCGGATTCATAATATCAATCCTGTTCAGACAATCCAGATAGTGCTTCTCTATCATGGAAGTACCTGCCAAATTTTTATTCGTATCATCAAAATTAGTTATCACATCATATACTAACAAATTTGGGTTGTGAGGATGATTCTTGATACTTTCCATATCTGCATAAACACGACTCTGAGCACCATCCAGCATTGGCAAAAATCTTGGCTTATCAGCAAATACTGAGATTGGTAAACAAATTGTCATTAAAAAAACAGCTAACTTTTTCATTTTACTTTCCCCCGATTAGATCAAGTCGTTCACGACGAATCAGTTTATCATTCGGATAACCCTGAATAGTACAGATGAGAGAAGTTTTACCGTCACTCTCTTCCAATATCAGCGATTTTTCTACTGTATTTTTTGCAGGTATCGAACCAGACGTTGCTTGCATATTTGGCTGCCAACGCAAAGACTTATGACTATTAATAATAATTTGCGGAGAAGTCACAAAATCCTCTCCCATCGGTTTCAATCCCCATTGAGGGAACTTTGCTACCACATCAGCAGCCTGAGCTTTTTTAAGCTCGAACCCCCAGAAATAAAAGACAGGATTTTTACCCGTCTCATTAACCGGCAGTTCCGAATATTCTGCCGAAAAACTACTAAAATGTATGCCGTTTACTATTATCGGTTTATTGAAGATAACCTGTCTTTTCCCATCTTCATCGGCACTACCTAACTGAAAACGTGCAGTCTTTCCTACTTTCTCAATCGGAGCATATTTACTCAATTGCTCCTGCTTGTTTTTCAAGATATCAAACATAGATGCATCACATTTTACAAATGCATTCAGCAACTCTTCTTCCGCACTTCCTGCCCATGCATTCGCTGCAAGTGCAAATACAGCCATACTCAAATATTTGATAGATCGTTTCATATTGTCTTTCTAAAGTTAGCGTAAATTATCGTTGAATTACATGACCATTTTAATTCATGACATCAAATTAAGCACGATCTAAATTATTGTTTTTTTTCAGACGGCCTTTTATCTTCTTTCCAAGCGTTTAATTGTTTTCCCACTCGACATGTTCACTCAAGAAGCCGCCACTTTGGTGCGCCCAAAGTTTGGCATACAGGCCTTGTTTCTCGAGCAACTCGGTGTGGCTGCCTTCTTCGATGATGCGGCCTTTGTCTAAGACAATGAGGCGGTCCATCGCGGCAATGGTGGAGAGGCGGTGTGCGATGGCAATCACGGTTTTGCCTTCCATCATTTTGTCGAGGCTTTCTTGGATGGCGGCTTCGACTTCGGAGTCGAGCGCGCTGGTGGCTTCGTCAAGCAACAGAATCGGCGCATCTTTGAGCATGACGCGGGCGATGGCGATGCGTTGGCGCTGGCCGCCGGAAAGTTTCACGCCGCGTTCGCCGACGTGCGCGTCATAGCCGCGCCGTCCTTTGGCGTCGGAAAGGTTGGGGATGAAATCGGCGGCTTCGGCGCGTTCGGCGGCGGAGATCATTTCGGCATCAGTCGCATCGGGGCGGCCGTAAACGATATTGTCGCGCACGGAACGGTGCAGCAGCGAGGTGTCTTGCGTGACCAAACCGATTTGGGCACGCAGGCTTTCTTGGGTCACGCTGTCCACGGTTTGGCCGTCGATCGAAATCGTGCCGCTTTGCGGTTCGTAGAAGCGCAGGAGCAGGTTGACGATGGTGGATTTGCCCGCGCCGCTGCGTCCGATCAAGCCGACTTTTTCGCCCGGGCGAATGGTCAGGTTGAAGCCGTTGAGCAGCGGTTTGCCTGCTTCGTAGGAGAAATCGATGTGTTCGAACTTGATTTCGCCTTGCGACACTTTCAACGGCAGGGCTTTGGGCTTGTCGAGGATGGTGTGCGGTTTGGACAGGGTTGCCATGCCGTCGCCGACGGTGCCGATGTTTTCAAACAAGCGGGCGGATTCCCACATGATGTATTGCGACAAACCGTTGACGCGCAACGCCATCGCGGTGGCGGTGGCAACCGCGCCGACGCCGACTTGCCCGTGATACCAAAGCCAGATGCCCAGTGCGGTCGTGCCGGCGGTCAGCGAGCTGTTGACGATGAAGCTGCAGGTGTGCAGCAGCGTCGCCAAACGCATTTGGGCGTGTACCGTCACCATAAATTCTTCCATCGACTGCTTGGCGTAGGCCGCTTCGCGCGCGCCGTGGGAGAAGAGTTTGACGGTGGTGATGTTGGAATAGGCGTCGGTAATGCGGCCGGTCATCAGCGAGCGCGCATCCGCTTGACGCGCGGCGGTTTTGCCGAGCTTGGGAATCAGGAAACGCATAATCAGGGCGAATCCAATCATCCAGCCGATAAAGGGCAGCAGCAGCCAGCCGTCGAACGAAATCAGAATCACGCCGGAAGTAATGAAATACACCAGCACATAAACAACCATGTCGGCAACCGTCATCACCACGTCGCGCAACGCCAGCGCGGTCTGCATGACTTTGGCGGACACGCGTCCTGCAAATTCGTCCTGATAAAAGCCCAGGCTCTGTCCCAGCATCAGGCGATGGAAGTTCCAGCGCAGGCGCATGGGGAACACGCCTTGTAGGGTTTGCAGGCGCACGTTGGACGCGAGGAAGGTCCAGAGGGCGAAAAACACCATCATCGCCGCCATCGCCGTCAACGCCCAGCCTTTTTCGGCAAACAGGGTTGCGGGCGTGTATTTGCCGAGCCAGTCCACGACTTTGCCCATAAATTGAAACAGCAGGGCTTCCATGATGCCGATGCCTGCGGTAAATGTCGCCAAAACGGCAATCCATTTGCGCAATCCCCTGATGTTGCTCCAGATAAACCGCCACAGCCCTTTTTCAGGCGTTTTCGGGGCGGCTTCGGGATAGGGGTCGATTCGGGATTCGAACCAGGAAAAGATTTTGTTCAACATTGTTTTCGATTTTGGTAAAACAGTTTCAGACGGCATCAAACACAATGCCGTCTGAAAGGAAGGACAATAACGCCATTTTACGGGAAAAGCCGTCGGGAAGACAGCACGGGGCGGAAACGCAGGGTTTCGGCAGGGCAAACGCCGCGCCGCCTTCAGACGGCATTATTTCAGCAGGTTTTTCAAAGCAAGGCGCACGCCTTCACCCACGTCCGTCCCCTTCGGAACGCCTTTGACCGCCGCTTTTGCTTCGCGTTCGCTGTAACCCAGCGCAAGCAGCGTGCTGACGATGTCTTCCGTTTCGTCGGCGGCGGGTGCGGCGGCAAACAGCCCGTCCGTTACCGTATGCGCGACCAGCTTGCCGCGCAGTTCCAAGACCATGCGTTCGGCGGTTTTTTTGCCGATTCCCGGAGCGGAGGAGAGGCGTTTGACATCTTCTTCTGCAACCGCCTGCGCCAGTTCGTCGGCAGTCATTGCCGATAAAATCCCCAAGGCGGTTTTTGCCCCGATGCCGCTGACCTTGATTAGTTGGCGGAATGTTTTGCGCTCTTCCGCAGTGGCAAAACCGAAGAGCAGGTGTGCGTCCTCACGGACGACGAGTTGGGTGAAAACCTGTACGGTTTCGCCCAATGGTGGCAGGTTGTAGAAGGTCTGCATCGATACGTCGGCTTCGTAGCCTACGCCGTTGACATCGATGACGATTTGCGGAGGGTTTTTTTCAACCAGTTTGCCGGTTAGTCTGCTGATCATGTGTGCCGAATCCTGAAGTGTCGGGTGCAAAATGCCGTCTGAAACCGGTTCGGGCTTCAGACGGCACGGATTGTATCAAATTCAGTCGTCGCGGCGGGAGGAAATCACGCGGCCGGTGCGGGCATCGACAACGACTTTGTATTCCTGTCCGTTTTTGACGATTTCGACATCATAGTGCGGACGGCCGTCGTCGTGTTCGAGATCGATGTCGGTGATTTTGCCGCCGACACGCGCCAACGCTGCTTTTTCGGCTTGGGCGCGGCTGATGATTTTGTCTTGTTTGTTGTGTTGGTGTGCGGCGTGTCCGTGGTCGTCATCGCCGTGTCCGTCGTGGTGGGCGAGTGCGGGGGCGGAAATGCCCAGCAGTGCGGTTGCGGCGACGGTCAAGAGAAGGCGTTTGAAGTTCATGTTTTGCTCCTGCGAAGTATCTGGTGGTGTTTGAAGGACGTAAAGGCGGGACATCAACCGGCAGTCAATGCCGTCTGAATCATACCGCGTGCCTGAGCTTCGGCTTCGGCGGCACGTTCCTGCGAGGAAAACGGCCCCATTTTGACGACATATTCGTAATGGCGTTTTTCAACTGATAGGTTCGGGTTTGATGCCGATGAAGCCAGGTTTTGGGCGGCTTGGTTCAGATAGGCTTGTGCTTCGTGTTCCGTACCGAAAGATTTCAAGTCGATGAAGATGTCTTTGTTTTCGGCAACCGGTGAGGATTTGCCCGGGACAATCTGTTCGATTTTGACATGTGCCGTCCCTTGGCTGACAAAGCCCAATTGTTGGGCCGCCGCTTTGGATACGTCGATGATGCGATTGCTGTGGAAGGGGCCGCGGTCGTTGATGCGGACGACGACGCTTTTGCCGTTTTTGGTATTGGTTACGCGCACATAGCTGGGGATGGGCAGGGTTTTGTGGGCGGCGGTAAAGGCGTTCATATCGTAGCGGTCCCCGCCGGAAGTTTTGCGCCCGTGAAACCTGCCGCCATACCATGAGGCGTTGCCGGTTTGCGTGAACTCGGCAACTTGGTTTATCGGCGTGTAGCGTTTGCCGGCGACTTTGTAGCTGCGGTTGGCGGAGGCGTGCAGTTTTTCTGCCTTGACCACTGCATCGGCGGATGCCGTCTGAAAGGAATGTGTGCCGAATGCGGCCGTGAGGAGGAAAAGGGTTTTTCGGGTTAAAGTCAAAACGTGTTCCGTTCTTGAGTTGAAGACGAATGGGCATTATGCCCTACGGACGCGTTCCGAACCGCCGCGCGCTGCGGCAGCGGTTCGGAATGCGTCCGAACGGTTTTCAGACGGCATGAACTTGCGTTCAAACGCCGCCTGCATAACCGTGTTGCCGCCACGCTTCAAAGAGAATCACGGCGACGGTGTTGGAAAGGTTCATACTCCGGCTGCCGGGCTGCATGGGCAGGCGGATTTTTTGTGCGGCGGGCAGGCTGTTGAGGATGTCGGCAGGCAGTCCGCGCGTTTCCGGCCCGAACAATAAAACGTCGCCTTTTTGAAACGCGGTTTCATCGGGGCGCGCCGTGCCTTTGGTGGTCAGGGCGAAAATGCGTCGGCCTGCCAGCGACTTGAGGCAGTCGTCGAAGTTTTCGTGCACCGTCAGGCTGGCGAACTCGTGGTAGTCGAGCCCGGCGCGTTTCATTTTGGCGGAATCCAATGGGAAGCCGAGCGGTTTGACAAGGTGCAAATCCGCGCCGGTATTGGCGCACAGGCGGATGATGTTGCCTGTGTTCGGGGGGATTTCCGGTTGGTATAAAACGATGGTAAACATAAATATCAATCACTTATAGGCGCGTAACCTTGCCATAAGGCGGATGGGGTGTCAAAAAATTTAGTTATTTTTTCATTGGCGTGCGTGCCAGCGTCCAGCAGCAGATTCGGTTTGCGCCCGATTTTTTCAGCGTCTTTGCCAATTCGTCCAGCGTCGCGCCGGTGGTAAAGACATCGTCGATTAACAAAATATTACAGTTTTTCGGCGGCGGTGTGCGGATTTCAAAGGCGTTTTTGATGTTTCGCCGCCGTTCGCCGCCTTTGAGCGTGCTTTGCGGCGGACGGTGGTGTCGGAATACGGTGTGTCGGGGCAGTATCCGCCAGCCGTAGCGTTGCGCCAACAACCCGACGATGCTTTCGCTTTGGTTGAACCCGCGTTGCAGCAGCCGCTCCCTGCTTAGCGGAACGGGCAGGACGAAATCGAAACATTCGTCTGAAAGTCGGTCGGGCGGATTCTGCATCATCAGGTTTGCCAACGGGCGAACCATGCCCAAATCAGCCAAGTGTTTCAGCGCGCGTATCATATTGCTGACGGGTGGTTCGTAATGCAGCGAGGCCCACATCCGGTCGAATGCGGGCGGTTTCTTTTGGCAAATGCCGCACGCCGATCCGCCTTGGATGTGTCTGAAACACAGGGGGCAGCTGTTTGCCGCGTCGGTGCGGAAACTTGCCAAATCGGTATTGCAGCTGGCGCAGATGCCGTCTGAAACGTCTGATGAATCGTGGCATAATACGCAGTGTCTGACTGCGGCCGCGTCTGCGATGCGCCGCCAACAAGAGAGAAAATCCATGCCTGATGCCGTCAAAAAAGTTTACCTGATACACGGTTGGGGGGCGAACCGCCATGTGTTCGACGACCTAATGCCCCGTCTGCCTGCGGAATGGGCGGTGTACGCACCCGATTTGCCCGGACACGGCGACGCGCCCTTTGTGCAACCCTTCGATATTGAGGCAGCCGCCGACGCTGTTGCCGCACAAATCGATACGCCGGCTGACATTCTCGGTTGGTCGCTCGGCGGATTGGTTGCGCTGTATCTGGCGGCCCGCCATCCCGGAAAAGTCCGTTCGCTCTGCCTGACGGCGAGTTTCGCGCGGCTGACGGCTGACGAAGATTATCCCGAAGGGCTTGCCGCGCCTGCATTGGGCAAAATGGTCGGTGCGTTCCGTTCGGATTATGCCAAACATATCAAACAGTTTCTACAATTACAGCTTTTGCACACGCCTGATGCCGCCGAAATCATAGGCAGAATCCTGCCCGATTTGGCGCGCTGCGGCACACCCTCCGCCTTACAGGAAGCTTTGGACGCAGCGGAAAGGGCGGATGCGCGGCATTTGTTGGACAAGATAGATGTTCCGGTACTGCTGGTGTTCGGCGGTAAAGACGCGATTACGCCGCCGCGCATGGGTGAATATCTGCACCGCCGTTTGAGGGGCAGCAGGCTGGTTGTGATGGAAAAGGCGGCGCATGCGCCGTTTTTGAGCCATGCGGAAGCGTTTGCCGCGCTGTACCGCGACTTTGTTGAAGGGGTTTGAGATGAACCATCAGGACGCACGCTGGCAGGTTCACCGCCATCTTGCCGAATATACCGACCAACGCCTGACACTCGTCCGCAACGCGCCCAAACATATCCTGCTTGCCGGTGCAGATGCGGACATCAGCCGCAGCCTGCTGGCGAAACGCTATCCGCAGGCGGTATTTGAAGAATACGATTCCCGTGCGGATTTTTTGGCGGCTGCCGCAGCCGCGCGCAAGGGCGGTTTTTGGCAAAGGTTTACGGGTAAGGGCGTGGTGCAGCACTGCCAATCCCCGACCGCGCCGCTGCCCGAAGCGTGTGCCGATATGTTGTGGTCGAATCTCGGACTGTTGGCGGCGGAACAAATCCTTCCCGTGCTGCACAACTGGGCGCGCGCGCTGAAGACGGACGGGCTGCTGTTTTTCACCTGCTTCGGGCGCGATACCTTAGCGGAACTGAAATGCCGTCTGAAAGAAAACGGCATTGAAAGCCGCAGCGCGCTTTTCCCCGATATGCACGACTTGGGCGATATGCTTGCCGAAAACGGGTTTTACGACCCCGTTACCGATACGGCGAAGCTGGTGTTGGATTACAAAAAGGCGGAAACGTTTTGGGCGGATATGGACACGCTGGGCATCTGGCGGGCGATGGCGTGGAACGATGAAAACGCCGCGCGTTCGTGTGTCGGGACAATATTTGAACGGGAAGGCGGTTTGAGTATTACGCTGGAAACAGTGTACGGACACGCCGTGAAAAAACTGATGCTGCCGCAAGGGGAGAACGTGGTGCAGTTTTTTCCGAAGAATGGCTTAACTAATCCATCAGTAAAAGAAGGGATAAGGGTAAATAAATGAATGAGTTAAATGGAAGGATTTTATCAGTAAAGGGGCTTTTCTTCATATGTGACGAAACGGATCTTGATATTGATGTCCAACGTCCCGATGAAATACAGTTTGATTTGGAAGGGATCCCTGTTTTATTTAAATGTAATGGCAGCGAACCGAATCTGTCTTATGAAATCAACAAGGAAGCTGAAAACGTATCTTTAGGTAGTTATGGAGAGCTTAAAATATTCGATTTAACCGATTTTGATTTTTTTGGTTTCCTTAAAGATGAAGACCTATTGGAAATGAGAAAACTATATCTTGATGATGATGAAATCGGGTTTCGGCTAATTTTTTCCCAATCAGTGTTGAATATGATTAATTGGGGAGATGAATTTTTCTTGTTTAAAAACTTACCCGAATTTTTAATAAATGAAAATCTCCATGAATAAAAATTTAGGGGCTGTACTAGATAAGATGATGTGCAGATGCCGTCTGAAGCCGTCTGAAGCCGGTTTCAGGTTTCAGACGGCATTTATCTGTGAAAACCGACAGAAATAAAGGAAATGCCGATGTATGCCGATGCCGGAGACGTATATTGCGTCTATAACATCAGACTGAAGCAGTACACTGCCTGCCAGGTTACCCGAGTTGAAGAACATGGTGGCAAAAAAACACATGCAACCCTGCTGGCTTTGGACTGGCAGGGCAACAAACCGCTTGGGGCGGCGGAGCTGGCGGATTTGAAACCGCTTTACAAAGACTTTATGTATTGGGAACGCGGTCTGCACATGTATAAGGCAAGTGCCGTCGTGCCGACGGGATATGTACGGGTTGGGAATACCGCGCCGCTGGTCGGCGAAGACACGCAGCGGTATGCCTCTTTTTGGGGCGACGGCTACGACGTGTACCGTCAGTTGAGATGGCAGCAGATACCCGAAAAACAGAGAAAGGCATTCAAAAAAGCCGCCAAAAGCAAAAAGACCGTGATGTTTGCCGGACGGGAATACGGCATATCCAAACAGAATTTGAGCGATGTTTGGGATGATTTTGAAGACGCGATGGAACTGAAGGCGTTTCCCTGCCTGTCTTCGCTGTTTCTGACCAAATGGCATAAAAATCTATATGAATATCTGGAAGAATATCCGTTTATCACCCGATTGTGTCTGGAAAACCACGGTCAGACCGTGCTGGATTTCAGCAATACGCGCATAACCGACCTTTCTGTCGATATGACCGGAGTGGAATCGCTTTATCTGAACGAAGGCTTGGACAGCCTGAGTCTGAAAGGCGAAATCAAGGAAAACTGCAAGGTCTGTACCGCCGAAAAGGGCGCGGGTCTGATTTTGGAAGTGGGCAAAAGCGTTCCCAAAGTGCGGGGTTTGGAAAACCTGACCGCCGTCAACGTCATGGGCATTGCCGATTTCGATATGCAAAACCTGTCGGAAACGTATCCCAAGCTCAAAACCATACGGCTGTGGGGCAAACCGGGCAATATCGCCAATTTTTCCGCCGTATCGGGATTTGAGGATTTGGAAGTGTTCACTACCGTAGATTTGTTCGGTTTCGGCGCGGACGACATCCCGCATCCCGACCGGCTGCCGAAGCTTCACAGGCTGTGGATGAGCAGCCTGCCCGAAGAGGCGGCGAAGGCAGTGAAGAAACTTTATAAGAAACGGAAGGAAGACGGTCTAGACCTGTGGATAGAAAAAGCCCGAAAACCCGAATGGCTGGCGCAAAATTTCGACAACCCCTTCCGCGATTGGGACGGCGCGGAGCATATCCCGAAAAGCCATGCCAAAAAAGCGGCGGAGCTGTACCGGAAAACCCGTGCCGGCGTGGTCAAACTGCTCGGCAATCCGCCTGAAAACATAGGAGAGGAGCTGGCAGAGGCGGTCAAAGCCTATACCGGAGGTTTCAACAAAATGGACAAAAAACACTTTATCGACACGGTAGAACGGGAAGATATTGCCGAGGCGTTGGAAACGATATTGAACCTGATACCGGAGGGGGCTTGTGCTGACAAGGAAAAACTGTTTGAAATATTTGATAAAAACAGGAATTTTTAAATAGAGGCAATGCCGTCTGAAACTTGGTAACGGGCTTCAGACGGCATTTTGTCCCAACACCGCCAACACCGCCGCACCGTAACGTGCGGCTTTTTCTTCGCCCACGCCATATACGGCGGCAAGCTCCGCCAAACCTTTCGGCTGTTTGGCGGCAATGGCGCGCAGGGCGGCTTTGCTGAGAATGCGGTAGGGTTCGGACTGTTCGTGTTTTGCCGTTTCGTTGCACCATTGAATCAGGGCGCGCATCAGGCGGCGTTTGTGTTTGGCGGTTTCATCGATGCCGTCTGAAAACGGACGGTAGACGGCGAGGATGTCCCGTCCGTATTTGGCGGCACGTACGCTGCCCAAACCGTGCACGCCTTCGAGGTCGGTTTCTGGCGTATCGGCAAGCATATCGGCAAGGCTTTCGTCGGAGAGGACGGCATGCAGGGCACAGTTTTCCGCCGTTGCCGGTTTATACCGCTAGGCTTCGAGTTTTTGACGCAGTTGTTGTTCGCGTTCGGTTTGCGGACGGATGACGGCATCGTGGCCAAAGTCGGCGGCGTTTTGGCAGATTTTGAGTATGCCGTGTCCGAAACGGTCGATTTTGGCTTCGCCCAAGCCGTAGATGTCGTGCAGCCCGTTGAGGTCTTGCGGCATTTTTTCGACAAGGTCGCGCAGGGTTTTGTCGCCGAAAATCATATAGGCGGGGATGCCTTTGGCTTCTGCCTGTTTCATACGCCAAACGCGCAATGCCTGCCACAGGCGTTCTTCGCGTTCGGTACGCAGCCAGTTGTCTTTGAGGGTACGAACGGCGGGCTTGTCGCGCTTGAGCGGACGCAGCATCACTTCGGTTTCGCCTTTGAGGACTTTTTTGGCGGCTTCGGTCAGTTGCAATGCCTGATATCGGGTAATGTTGACGGTGAGGTAGCCGAGGCTGATGCACTGGCGGATGACGCTGCGCCATTCTTTGTCGGACAACTCCGTACCGATGCCGAAGGTGGACAGTTGTTCGTGCCGGTTGCCGCGTATCCAATCGTCGCTTTTGCCGCGCAAAAGGTTGGTGATGTAACCGGCGGCAAAACGTTGTCCGGCGCGGTACACGCAGCTGAGTAATTTTTGCACCAACACCGTGCCGTCAAACCGCACGGGCGGATGCAGGCAGTTGTCGCAATGGCCGCAGGGTTCGGATTCTTCGCCGAAATGTTTGAGCAGCAGTACGCGGCGGCAGGCGGCGGTTTCGCAGACGGAAAGCATGGCATCGAGTTTTTGCATTTCGATTTGCTTTTGCACTTCATCGCTGTTGCCTTCGGCAATCCGTTCGCGCAGCAACACCCAATCGTTCAGGCCGTAACACAGCCAGCTCACGGCTGGCAGCCCGTCCCGGCCGGCGCGCCCCGATTCCTGATAGAAATGTTCGACACTCTGGGGCATATCGAGATGGGCGACAAAGCGCACGTCGGGTTTGTCTATGCCCATGCCGAACGCCACGGTCGCCACCACGATAATATTGTCTTCATGCGTAAAGCGGTGTTGGTTTTCCTCACGTACGTCCATGCTCAAACCGGCATGATACGGAATCGCGTTTAATCCGTTTTCACGCAAAAACTGCGCCACATCTTCAACCTTTTTGCGGCTTAAGCAATACACAATGCCGCTTTGCCCCGTCATTTCTTTACGGATGAAATCCAGCAATTGTTTTTTGCCGTTGTTTTTTTCGATAACCTGATAATAAATATTCGGGCGGTCAAAGCTGGAGACAAATTCGGGCGCATCGTCCAAGTGCAGATAATGCTTGATGTCGGCGCGCGTGGCCGCATCGGCGGTGGCGGTCAGGGCGATGCGCGGGACGTTCGGATAGCGTTCGGCAAGCATGCCGAGCTGTTGGTATTCGGGGCGGAAATCGTGTCCCCATTGGCTGACGCAATGTGCCTCATCAATGGCAAACAGGCTGACGGTTTGTTGGTCGAGAAAACGTAAAAAGCGGTCGGTAACCAAGCGTTCCGGTGCGACATAAAGCAGTTTCAGACGGCCTTGGGCAAGCTTGTCGGCAATTTCGCGCGCCTCATCTGCCGATGTGCCGCTGTTGACTGCCGCCGCTTCGATGCCGGCCACATGCAGGCTGGCCACTTGGTCGTTCATTAGCGCAATCAGCGGCGATACGACAACCGCCACGCCTTCGCGCATCAGCGCGGGAATCTGGTAACACAAAGACTTTCCGCCGCCCGTCGGCATCAGCACCATCAAACTCTCGCCGCCGGCCAAAGCATTGACGATAGCCTCCTGCCTGCCGCGAAATTCAGGATAACCGAATACTTCGTGCAAAATCTGTTTGGCGGTCGGTCGGTGCATGATGGTTCCGTGCTCGGTAAGGATGTTGATCGGTCGGCGGCAATATGCCGTCTGAAATCGGGATTTAGAAGAGTTTGCCCACTTCCGCCTCAATATCGCCGGCACGCATGAACGTTTCGCCGATCAGGAAGGTGTGCACGCCGCGCGCCCGCATAAATTCCACATCTGCCTTACCCGTAATGCCGCTTTCGGTAACGACGGTTTTGCCTTCCAGCGCGGGCAGCAGCGACAGGGTTTGGTCGAGGGAGACTTCAAAAGTCCTCAGGTTGCGGTTGTTTACGCCCCACAACGGCGTGGTCAGGTTGCGGCATTTTTCCAATTCGGTTTCGTTGTGCAGCTCGAGCAGGACGGTCATGCTCAATTCGTGCGCTACCGCTTCAAAGCGTTCCAATTGTTCCTGTTCCAGTGCTGCGGCAATCAGCAGGACGGCATCCGCCCCCCATGCGCGCGCCTGATAAACCTGGTATTCGTCGATGATGAAGTCTTTGCGCAGCACGGGCAGCGATACGGCTTCGCGCGCCTGTTTGAGGTATTCGGGTGAGCCTTGGAAATAGGGTTCGTCGGTCAGTACGGACAAACACGCCGCTCCGGCGTTTTCATAGGCGCGTGCAATCTCGGCAGGGCGGAAGTCCGGACGGATTAACCCTTTGCTCGGGCTTGCCTTTTTGATTTCGGCTATGACGGCGGGCAGGTTTAGGCGGTGTTTGCCGCGTATCGAATCGATGAAGCTGCGGACGGGCGCGGCTTCTGCGGCAAGTGCGCGGATGTGTTCGGCGTTGACGGCGGCTTTTTGAGCGGAAACTTCCTGTGCCTTGGTGGCAAGGATTTTATTGAGGATGTCGGTCATGTCGGGTTCCGTATTCGTCTGGGAAAGGGGGAATATTAGCATCAAACCGTTAACGCCTGTTTGTGCGGAAGCTGTCGAAATAGGACAGGACGGTCTGCGGCAGCCATTGCAGGTGCAGCCTGCCGCCGGTGCTGCTGACAAAGCCGACATGACCACCGTGTGCTGGCTGGAACAGGGTAACGGCTTCGGACACTTCGTCCGGTGTCGGCAGCACTTCGGGCGGCAGGAAGGGGTCGTTGACGGCATTGAGCAGGAGCAGCGGTTTGGCAACGTGTTTGAGCAGCGGTTTGCAGGAAGTTTGGCGGTAGTAGTCGTGCCGGTCGGCAAAGCCGTGCAGCGGTGCGGTGAAGCGGTCGTCAAACTCGCCCAGTGTTTTGCACCCTGCGGCAAATGCCGTCTGAAAACCTTGGAGCGATTTTGCTTTGGGTATCAGGGTGCGGAGGAAGTAGCGCGTGTAGAGCAGCCGCGTGATGCCGCTGTCGAAGCGTCTGCCTGCCGCCTCTGCATCGACGGGGGCGGATACGGCGGCCGAGGCGTGCGGCAATGCCTTTTTGCCCTGTTCGCCCAAATATTTTGCCAGTGCGTTGCCGCCCAGCGATACGCCGACGGCGTATATTTCACGGTAACGTGCGGCGAGCGTGTCCAAAGCAAAGGCGATTTCGGCGGTATCGCCCAAGTGGTAGAACACCGGAGCGGTGTTGGCAATGCCGCCGCAACTGCGGAAATGGACGACTGCGCCGTTCCAACCCCGATTGCGTACCGCGAGCATCAGTTCGACCGCGTAATGGCTGCGGCTGCTTCCTTCCAAACCGTGAAACAGCACGACCAGCGGCGCGTCGGGCGAAATGCCGTCTGAAAAGTCGTAGGCGGTTTTGGTTTTGCCCGTGCTGTCGGGAAGCAGCTCGCGGCGGTATGCGGGCGCGGGGCGTTGCAGGAATTTGGCGGCAATCGTGTCGGCATTGCCGTTGCGGAGGAAAAACGGTGTGTCCGGCGGTGTCAGAATCATAAGGTATCGGTTTTCTTGTTTTCAGACGGCATTGATGATGCGGCAGACCGTCCGTCCGGTGCGGACGCGGGGGATGCGCGCCCGAATATAGGCGCGGAAAAAGCGTTTGCCGAAAAAGGATATCGGCATCGGTCAGCTTTCCACGCGTTTGAAATGGCGCGGACGGAAGCCCAAAGCCGCCAGAGATGCGAAATACAGTCCGCCGCCGACGGCAATCAGGATGCAGAGCTGCCCCGCTTTCCGCATTCCGCCGGCGTGCGCCCATTCAAACGGCAGGTAAGCCTGCGCCGCCCACAGTCCGCCGCACATCACGGCGAGCGCGAGCAGCATTTTCGCCAAGAACGCCGCCCAACCCCTGCCGGGCCGGTAAATGCCGTGTCTGCGCAACAGGAAGAACAACAATCCGGCATTGATGCACGCGCCCAAACCGATGGCGAGCGAAAGCCCGGCGTGTTTCAACGGGCCGATAAAGGCAAGGTTCATCAACTGCGTGCAGATAAGCGTGAAGATGGCGATTTTGACGGGCGTTTTGATGTTTTGCCGCGCATAGAAGCCGGGTGCCAACACTTTAATCATGATTAAACCGATTAAACCGAAAGAATAGGCAATCAGCGCGTGTTGCGTCATCTGCGCGTCAAACAGTGTGAATTCTCGGTACATAAACAGCGTTGCCACCAGCGGGAACGACAACACCGCCAGTCCGACCGCCGCCGGCAGCGTCAGCAGCATGCACAGGCGCAAACCCCAGTCGAGCAGGGCGGAAAACTGTTCCGTATCTTGGTTTGCCGAGTGTTTGGACAAAGTCGGCAGCAAAATCGTACCGAGTGCCGCCCCCAGCACGCCGCTGGGCAGCTCCATCATGCGGTCGGCGTAATACATCCATGAAACGCTGCCCGATTGCAGATAAGACGCGAAAATCGTGTTAATCACCAAAGAAATCTGCGCCACGCTCACGCCCAAAATCGCAGGCGCCATCTGTTTCATGACGCGGTTGACCGCCGCATCTTTGAAATTCAGTTTGGGCAGTTTCAAAAAACCCAGTTTTGCCAGCCAGGGCAGTTGGAAGCCGAGTTGCAAAATGCCGCCGACAAAGACCGCCCATGCCAGTGCGGTAACGGGCGGATCGAAATACGGCACGAAAAACAGCGCGAATACGATAAACGACACGTTCAGGAACGTGGGCGTAAACGCCGGAATGCTGAATTTATGATAGGAATTAAGTACCGAGCCGACAAAAGAGGAAAGTGAAATCAATAAGATATAAGGAAACGTAATCCGCAGCAAATCGATAGAGAGCTGAAATTTGTCGGCATCTTTGGCAAAACCGGGTGCGGAAACATAAATTACCCAAGGCGCGGCAAGTATGCCCAGCGCGGTAACGATGACCAGTACAAACGACAGCATCCCCGCCACATGGCGGATAAAAGCCTCCGTCGCCTCTTTCGAACGCGTTTCCTTATATTCCGCCAAAATCGGCACAAACGCTTGGGCAAACGCCCCCTCCGCAAACACGCGCCGCAGCAGGTTGGGCAGTTTGAATGCGACAAAAAACGCATCCGTCGCCATGCCTGCGCCGAATGCCCGCGCAATGACCGTATCGCGCACAAATCCCAAAACGCGCGACACCATCGTCAGGCTGCCGACTTTTGCCAAAGCTCCCAGCATATTCATCATTGTTCCTCAACAGTCGTACCCGTTTGGGGCAACGGCGCGTATTGTACGACAGAAACCGCTTCAGACGGCATCGGGTTTGATGCCGTCTGAAGCGGTTTCCCGAAACGAAAGCTTCCTTTTCCGGCGGCAAACTGTATCAACACGCGGAAATGCAATAAAATAGCCGGATTCCGATTGATTTCCAATCATCCATTTCCAACATCACGGAGAGCCGTATGAAATCCAGACACCTCGCCCTTGCCGTTGCCGCCCTGTTCGCCCTTGCCGCGTGCGACAGCAAAGTCCAAACCAGCGTCCCCGCCGACAGCGCGCCTGCCGCTTCGGCAGCCCCCGCCCCCACCGGACTGGTCGAAGGGCAAAACTACACCGTCCTTGCCAACCCGATTCCGCAACAGCAGGCAGGCAAAGTCGAAGTGCTCGAATTTTTCGGCTACTTCTGTCCGCACTGC
Source organism: Neisseria benedictiae (assembly GCF_958267435.1). Taxonomy (NCBI): domain Bacteria; kingdom Pseudomonadati; phylum Pseudomonadota; class Betaproteobacteria; order Neisseriales; family Neisseriaceae; genus Neisseria; species Neisseria benedictiae. Next base: position 23,163 of record NZ_CATQFV010000032.1, on the reverse strand, counting down.
GCCCACCTCGAACCGGTTTTGAGCAAACACGCCAAGTCTTTTAAAGACGATATGTACCTGCGTACCGAACACGTCGTCTGGCAGAAAGAAATGCTGCCGCTGGCACGCCTCGCCGCCGCCGTCGATATGGCTGCCGCCGACAGCAAAGATGTGGCGAACAGCCATATTTTCGATGCGATGGTTAATCAGAGAATTAAGCTGCAAGAGCCGGAAGTCCTCAAAAAATGGCTGGGTGAACAAACCGCCTTTGACGGCAAAAAAGTCCTTGCCGCCTACGAATCTCCCGAAAGCCAGGCGCGCGCCGACAAAATGCAGGAGCTGACCGAAACCTTCCAAATCGACGGTACGCCCACGGTTATCGTCGGCGGCAAATATAAAGTCGAATTTGCCGACTGGGAGTCCGGTATGCACACCATCGACCTTTTGGCGGACAAAGTACGCGAAGAACAAAAAGCCGCGCAGTAAGCCTATCTGAAAAATGCCGTCTGAACCCGATTTCAGGTTCAGACGGCATTTTTAGTTTCAAGCGTTCGGAGGGCAGTTTCTTAGAACGTGAAACCCGTTTCCAGTTCTTCATCGCCGACCAAATCGACCAGCAGCGCGTAGAGCGGGGCGAGTTCGGCATAACGGCGCGACACGCGGCGCAGGTAATTGAGGAAACGTGGGATTTCGGGACGGTATTTGTCTTTGCCGTCGCGGTAGTACAGTCGCGCAAAGATGCCCGCGACCTTCAAGTGCCGCTGCACGCCCATCCATTCGAACCGGCGGTAAAACTCGTCAAACGCTTCGGGGACAGGCAAGCCGGCAGCCCGCGCCTTTTCCCAGTAGCGGATAACCAAATCCAAAACAAACTCTTCTTCCCATTCGATAAAGGCATCGCGCAACAGTGACACCAAATCGTAGGAAATCGGGCCGTAAAGCGCGTCTTGGAAGTCTAAAACGCCCGGCCTGCCGCGCGTCAGCATCAGGTTGCGGACGATAAAGTCGCGGTGCACATAGACTTTGGGTTGCGCCAACAGGGGCGGCAGCAGCGTATCGACGGTCTGCTGCCAAAGTTGGCGTTGTTTGAATGTTAATTCGCGCCCCAATTCTTTTGCGACAAACCATTCCGGGAACAGGTTGATTTCGCGCAGCATCGTTTCACGGTCATATTCGGGCAAAACCCCTTCACGGCTTGCCTTTTGCAATTCGACCAGCTCGCCGATGGCCTCCAGCAGCAGTGCTTTGTGTGCCGTTTCACCCTGTTCCTGAAGCATCGCGGTTAAAAACGTCGTATTGCCCAAGTCGTTCAATACCACAAACCCCAAATCCGTGTCCGCGTGCAATATCTGCGGCACATTGACCATGTCAAACAGTTTCTGAACTTTCAAATAAGGTGCGATACTCATCTTGTCGGGCGGCGCATCCATGCAGACGACGCTGCCGCCGTCTGAAAACGCCGCACGGAAATAGCGGCGGAAATCCGCATCCGCCGCCGCAAAAGTCAGATCGAAGTCCCGTTCGGGATAGACGGTCTGAAGCCAATTTTTCAGTTCGATTTGTCGTTGCATAACAGTACTAAAGCATTTCAGGTTACAATAAACGCTATTCTAACTGGCAAACCGACCTGAGGGGCAATTTTGGCTCGTTTATTTTCACTCAAACCACTGGTGCTGGCATTGGGCCTCTGCTTCGGCACGCATTGCGCCGCCGATACCGTTGCGGCGGAAGAGGCGGACGGGCGTGTCGCAGAAGGCGGCGCGCAGGGCGCGTCCGAATCCGCACAAACTTCCGATTTGACCCTCGGCTCGACCTGCCTGTTTTGCAGTAACGAAAGCGGCAGCCCCGAGAGAACCGAAGCCGCCGTCCAAGGCAGCGGCGAAGCATCCATCCCCGAAGACTATACGCGCATTGTCGCCGACAAGGTGGAAGGACAGTCGCAGGTGCAGGTGCGTGCCGAAGGCAACGTCGTCGTCGAACGCAACCGGACGACCCTCAATGCCGATTGGGCGGATTACGACCAGTCGGGCGACACCGTTACCGCAGGCGACCGGTTCGCCCTCCAACAGGACGGTACGCTGATTCGGGGCGAAACCCTGACCTACAATCTCGAGCAGCAGACCGGCGAAGCGCGCAACGTCCGTATGGAAACCGAACAAGGCGGACGGCTGCTGCAAAGCGTCAGCCGCACCGCCGAAATGTTGGGTGAAGGGCATTACAAACTGACGGAAACCCAATTCAACACCTGTTCCACAGGCGATGCCAGCTGGTATATCAAGGCCGCTTCCGTCGAAGCCGATCAGGAACAGGGTGTGGGCGTTGCCAAGCATGCCTCGTTCGTATTCGGAGGCGTTCCCCTTTTCTATACGCCTTGGGCGGACTTCCCGCTTGACGGCAACCGCAAAAGCGGTCTGCTCGTTCCCTCCCTGTCCACCGGTTCAGACGGCATTTCCCTTTCCGTTCCCTATTATTTCAACCTTGCCCCCAACTTCGATGCCACTTTCGCCCCCGGCATTATCGGCGAACGCGGCGCGACGTTTGACGGACAGGTACGCTACCTGCGTCCCGATTACAGCGGACAGACCGACCTGACCTGGCTGCCGCACGATAAGAAAAGCGGCAGGAACAACCGCTATCAGGCGAAATGGCAGCACCGGCACGATATTTCCGATACACTTCAGGCGGGTGTCGATTTCAACCAAGTCTCCGACAGCGGCTACTACCGCGACTTTTACGGCAGCGAAGAAATCGCCGGCAACGTCAACCTCAACCGACGCGTATGGCTGGATTACAGCAGCAAGGCGGCTGGCGGCATTTTGAACGTCGGATTGTCGGCACAAAAATACCAGACGCTGGCAAACCAAAACGGCTACAAAGACAAACCGTATGCCCTGATGCCGCGCCTTTCTGCCGATTGGCATAAAAACGCAGGCAGGGCGCAAATCGGCGTGTCCGCACAATTTACCCGCTTCAGCCACGACAGCCGCCAGGACGGCAGCCGCCTCGTCGTCTATCCCGACATCAAATGGGATTTCAGCAACAGCTGGGGCTACGTCCGTCCCAAACTCGGACTGCACGCCACCTATTACAGCCTCAACCGCTTCGGCAGCCAAGAAGCCCGACGCGTCAGCCGCACTCTGCCCATCGTCAATATCGACAGCGGCATGACCTTCGAACGCAATACGCGGATGTTCGGCGGCGGAGTCCTGCAAACCCTCGAGCCGCGCCTGTTCTACAACTACATTCCTGCCAAATCCCAAAACGACCTGCCCAATTTCGATTCGTCGGAAAGCAGTTTCGGCTACGGGCAGCTCTTCCGCGAAAACCTCTATTACGGCAACGACCGCATCAACGCCGCCAACAGCCTTTCCGCCGCCGTACAGAGCCGTATTTTGGACGGCGCGACGGGGGAGGAGCGTTTCCGCGCCGGCATCGGTCAGAAATTCTATTTCAAGGATGATGCGGTGATGCTTGACGGCAGCGTCGGCAAAAACCCGCGCAGCCGTTCCGACTGGGTGGCATTCGCCTCCGGCGGCATCGGCAGCCGCTTCATCCTCGACAGCAGCATCCACTACAACCAAAACGACAAACGCGCCGAGAACTACGCCGTCGGCGCAAGCTACCGTCCCGCACAGGGCAAAGTGCTGAACGCCCGTTACAAATATGGGCGCAACGAAAAAATCTACCTGAAGTCCGACGGTTCCTATTTTTACGACAAACTCAGCCAGCTCGACCTGTCCGCACAATGGCCGCTGACGCGCAACCTGTCTGCCGTCGTCCGCTACAACTACGGTTTTGAAGCCAAAAAACCGATAGAAATGCTTGCTGGTGCAGAATACAAAAGCAGTTGCGGCTGCTGGGGCGCGGGCGTGTACGCCCAACGTTACGTTACCGGCGAAAACACCTACAAAAACGCCGTCTTCTTCACCCTGCACCTGAAAGACTTGAGCAATGTCGGCAAAAATCCCGCAGACAGGATGGATGTCGCCGTTCCCGGCTACATCCCCGCCCACTCTCTTTCCGCCGGACGCAACAAACGGCCCTGACCGTCGGAAACCCGGCAGGAGCACCGTTCCCGCACAAGACGGCATTCCACCGACAACCCCAAACCCGCCATCAAAGGCAGGTTCAAACGATAAGGAAAGAATGATGAAAATCAAAGCCCTGATGATTGCCGCCGCATTGCTGGCAGCAGCCGATATCCACGCCGCACCGCAAAAGGCAAAAACCGCACCTGCCAAAGCGGTCAAAGCTGCCGCCACGGCGCAAAAAGAAGCCGCACCCGCACAACAGCAGGGCGGTATCCGCTTTTCAGACGGCATTGCCGCCGTTGCCGACAACGAAGTCATCACCAACCGCCGGCTTGCCGAAGCCGTTGCCGAAGCCGAAGCCAACCTGCCCAAAGACGCGCAGATAAGCGAATCCGAGCTGTCCCGACAGGTGCTGATGCAGCTTGTCAACCAATCCCTGATCGTACAGGCGGGCAAACGCCGCAATATCCAAGCGACCGAAGCCGAAATCGATGCCGTCGTCGCACAAAATCCCGCCCTCAAAAATCTCAGCCCCGCCCAACGCCGCGAGCTTGCCGACAACATCATTGCCGAAAAAGTCCGCCAGCAGGCAGTGATGCAAAACAGCCGGGTAAGCGAAGCTGAAATTGATGCCTTCCTCGAGCAGGCGCAAAAACAAGGCATCACCCTGCCCGAAGGCGAGCCGATGCGCCAATACCGCGCCCAACACATCCTGATTAAGGCCGACAGCGAAAACGCCGCTGTCGGTGCAGAAAGCACCATCCGCAAAATCTACGGAGAGGCCCGCAGCGGCACAGACTTTTCCAGCCTGGCGCGCCAATATTCGCAAGACGCGAGCGCGGGCAATGGAGGCGATTTGGGCTGGTTTGCCGACGGCGTGATGGTTCCCGCCTTTGAAGAAACCGTCCGCAGCCTCAAACCCGGCCAAGTCAGCGCGCCCGTACGCACCCAGTTCGGCTGGCACATCATCAAGCTGAACGAAGTACGCGAGGCCGGCACGCGTCAGGAACGCGTCCGCAACGCCGTGCGCCAATACATCTTCCAACAGAAGGCAGAACAGGCAACCGTCAACCTGTTGCGCGACCTGCATTCCGGCGCATACATCGACATCCGCTGAAACGGTTTGAAGCAAAAAGCCATACTGATCGGGCAAAAATTCGGGCGGTATGGCTTTTTGGATTTCGAGTTACTTTTACACCGTCATTCGTCATTCCCGCGCAGGCGGGAATCTAGGACGTAGAATCTAAAGAAACCGTTTTATCCGATAAGTTTCTGTGCCGAAGGGTCTGGATTCCCGCCTTCGCGGGAATGACGGCATATCGGTTTCGGTGAGGACAAACCTAGATTCCCATCTGCGCAGGAATGACGGGATTTTAGATTGCGGGTATTTATCAGGAATGACGATTTAAAAGTTGCCTGAAACCTAAAAGCAACTGAAACGCAAAAACCAAATCCGCGCCTGCTGGGGAATGATGAAACAAAGAAGGCAGAAGTAAGGAATCAGGATTTTTTCCTTGAATCTGCGAAAATTATTCAGTAATTGAATGTTATTGTTTTACAATGCAGGCTTACGGTTGGGAAGCATATTTTCCGCATAAGCCGGAAAATGGCAGATTAATCGTAATTTCACGCTTTGTATCATATTAAACATAGGAATTTTAATGATGAAAAAATTATTGGCACCGTCAGTGCTTTCCCTGCTGGTAATCGCGGGGGGGGGGTAGTTTCTAGCTACTCACTTGCAGCGACGAATTCTGATGAGACTGCGGTTGTTGCAACAAATGACGGAAAAACGGCAGATGCTGAAAACAAAAAACTGAAACGCGGTTTGGCGGCACAAGCTGCGTTAAGCGGTTTATTCCAACCCTACTCTGTCGGCAAGGCAAACGTTACCGCCGCTGTGGGCGGTTATCGGTCGCAATCCGCATTTGCCGTCGGTGTCGGTTACCGTTACAACGAAAAATTTGCAACAAAAGCAGGATTTGCCTTTGCACCCGGCGGCGGTGCGGCTTATCACGCCGGTGTCAATTTCGAATGGTAAGTGCCTCTAAATATTTAGCGGTAAAACATACGCTTATTAAACGGTAAGCGTGCAGGCAATGCCGTCTGAAACCTGAAACAGGCTTCAGACGGCATTTTGACGCACGAAATCGGCAGATATGACGGAAATGGAAAATACCTATCTTGTCATTTCAAAACTTCAAAATCACGGCGTTATCCGAAATCACAATCATCTCTCCGCCGTCATTTCTGCGCAGGCGGGAGTCCGGTTATTCAAAATCACAGCGTTATCTGACACAACAACAATTTTTCCATCGTCATTCCCGCGCAGGCGGGAATCTAGCAACGAAAAGTAACAGGAATTTATCGGGAATGGCTGGAGTTTAAAGGTCTGGATTCCCGCTCAAGCGGGAATCCGGTTATTTAAAACCGCAGAGATTTATCCGAAGCAACAACAATCTTTCCATCGTCATTCCCGCGAAAGCGGGAATCTAGAAACGAAAAGTAACAGGAATTTATCGGGAATGGCCGGAGTTTAAAGGTCTGGATTCCCGCTTTCGCGGGAATGACGGCATATCGGTTTCCGTACGGACAGACCTAGATTCCCACCTGCGCGGGAATGACGGGATTTTAGATTGCGGGTATTTATCGGGAATGGCGGTTTGGAAGTTCATTGAAACGGAAAAACAACGGAAACCCAAAAAACCGGATTCCCGACTGTGGGAACGATGAGATTCGGGTTTCTGTTTTTGCCGGAGTTTGCCGTATCGGGCTTCAGACGGCATTGCCTGCCGTTTTGCCCCCGGGTGCGGCTGCCTTGATGTAGTTGAGCGAGACAAACTGCTTCTCGGCATCCAATTCAGTGATTTTGAACAATGCCTGCGATTTGGGCAGCGCGTCAAACGGAATACCGGTCGCGCGCGTGACCAGCGGCAGGCCTTCGATGCGGACGAGGTCTTCTTTGAGGATGGTGGCTGTCAGCTCGCTCGTGCCTTGCTGTTGCAGGTAAACCAGGCTCCAGTAGGCTTCCATTTGGCGTTGGAAGTCGGCGTAGGCTGTATAGGCGGCATCGAAGTCGCGCAGGGCGGCGAAGAGTTCGGCATCGCTGTTTTGATACAGCGGTTCGGCAGAGTCGTCAATCAGGCTGATCAGCTGCTTTTGGTTGATGTAGTCGGCGGCACGGCGCAGCGGCGAGGTAAACCAGCCGTAATGTTGCACGCCCATGCCGATGTGCAGTTCGGATTTGGTGCTCATGCGCACTTTACCTGCCGGTTGGACGCGGAAAAGGCCGGGCAGCTCGTTTTCGTCCAGCATTTGCGCCCAAGTGCTGTTGGCAAGAATCATCATCTCGCTGACCAGCATGTCGATGGGCGAACCGCGTTCGCGGCGGACGACGGATACGTTGCCCGCCTCATCCAATTCGATGCTGTAATCGTATTGTGGTGCGCGGTCGGGTTCGTATTTGCCGCGCGCTTTTTGCAGGGCGGTGGCGAATTGATAGAACCAAATCAGGTCTTGATGGTGGGCAAACATCATTTCGCCGGTTTCGTCTAAGCCGGTTTCGGCGTTGAAATGCGGCTCGATGGTTTGGATACGCAGGTTTGCGGCGATGTTGACGGCTTCGATTTTGCAGGTCGGCTCGCCGACGTTGAACTCGCTGTCCACATCGAAATAAATGCTGACGGCAGGGCGGTATGCGCCCGCATCAAGGCTGAACGCGGCAATCCAGTTTTCAGGCAGCATGGTGATTTTGCCGCCGGGGAAATAAACCGTGCTTAAACGTTCCATAATGTTTTTTTCCATTTTGTCGCCTTGTTTAATGGCAAGCGACGGCGCGGCGATGTGGATACCGACGCGTTTCATGCCATTGCCCAAGTCGGTCAGGCTCAAGGCATCGTCCACTTCGGTAGTCGATTCGTCGTCAATGGAAAAGGCGGTAACGTCAGCCTTGGGCAAGTCGGGCATTTCAGGAAGCGGAAGGTCGGGGAAGCCTGTTCCTTTGGGGAAATATTTGATTTCAAACCCGTCTTGCAGGTATTGAGGGATAGAGGTAATGCCGCACGTTTTTTTCGCCAGTTCGTAGGCGGAGATTTTCAGCTCGTCGGCGGCTTTGGTAAAGGCTTTGTAGGTCAGCGACTGCTTGTCGGGCGCGTGTAAGATGGTTTTCAAATCCGCCGCGATTTCAGACGGCATCTCGCCGCGTTTCAAGGCTTCCGCCCAAGCGTCGATTTGCGCGTCTTGCTGTTTTTTGCGTTCGATGGCGGCAAGCGCTTGTTTTAAGGTTTCTTCGGGCGCGGCTTTGAACACGCCTTTGGCTTTTTTGTAGAAATACATCGGCGCGGCGTACAGCGCAATCAAGGTCGCCGCCAGCTCGGTTTTGGTCGGCGTGTGGCCGTAATATTCTTCGGCGATGGCTTCGGCGGTAAATTCCTCTTCGCCGCATACTTCCCACAATAAATCGGTGTCGATGTCCGCCGCCTGCGCCTGCGCGTTCTCCAAAAACGCCGCCATATCGCCGTCAAACTCGGCAAAGACGTTGTTTGCCTTCACTTTGGTGCGTTTGCCGTGTTGGGTATCGACTTGGTAGGTGGCGTCGTTTTTTTGGACGACGGCGGCGACTTTGAATTGGCCGGACTCTTCGTAAAAGATATTCATCGTGTTTCCTTTTCGGTTGAAACCCCAACCTTTAGGGCGGTAGAATCAGAATTTATTTGGGAGGGGCGCAACCCCTTCCAAATCAGGGCAACACATAGGGCGGTGCTTTATGTGCCGTCCTGTGTGTTGAAACATTTTTCGGATTTTTCTGTGGAAACTCAAGCGGGCGATTTTAGCAGATTACCGAAAATGCCGTCTGAAAAAAGGTTTGGCGCGGCTTTGCGGTGCTTGCGTTGCGTTTTTGACGGGGTACAATCGCCGTTTTTAAACGGAGGACGGAATGGGGAATACAAACCGTGTGCCGGAGCAGGCGCGTTACGATGCCGAACGCCGGCAGGCAGACGAAGCATTGGCGGGCGTGTTTCCGGCAGTCAGTATCTTCGGCAGCGCGCGCACGCCGCAGAATCATGCGGATTATGCGTTCGCCTGCCGTCTGGCGAGGCGGCTGTCGGATTCGGGCATTGCCGTCATTTCGGGCGGGGGGCCGGGGATTATGGAGGCGGCAAACAAGGGCGCGTTTGCAGGGAAATCGGTTTCGGTGGGGCTGAACATTTCCCTGCCGCACGAGCAGAAACCGAATCCGTATCAGGACATCGCCTTGCGGTTTTCCCGTTTTGCCGAACGCAAGGCGGTGTTTTTCCGCTATTCCCAAGCATATGTCGTGATGCCGGGCGGCTTCGGGACGCTGGACGAATTGTTTGAAATCCTGACCTTGGTGCAGACGGGCAAAGTGCCGCCGCGTCCGGTCGTTTTGGTTGGAAAGGCGTTTTGGTCGGGCTTGGCGGAGTGGATAAACGCGCAGCTTTTGGCGCGCGGCCTGATTTCCGAAGGGGCCGCTTCTTTGTTCGCCATATCGGACGACGAAGACGAAATCGTCGCGTATCTGTCGGAACACGGTCTTCAGACGGCATAGCGTCCTGAGAGTGATGTATAATTGCAAACAATTTAACAATTTTTGATGTCTTTTCCGAACAGGATGCCGAAATGATCAACCCCATCGCCTCGCTTTCCCCCCTAGACGGCCGTTATGCCCAATCCGTTGAAGCATTGCGCCCGATTTTTTCAGAGTACGGTCTGATGAAGGCGCGCGTCAAAGTCGAATTAAACTGGCTCAAAGCCCTCGCCGCCGAGCCGGAGATTGTTGAAGTGCCGCCCTTTAGTGCCGGAACGCTTGCCGAAATCGACAAAGTCATCGAAAACTTTTCATTGGAAGACGCAGCCGCCGTCAAAGCCATCGAAGCCACGACCAATCATGATGTCAAAGCCATCGAATATTGGCTGAAAAAACGTTTTGCCGAAGTGCCGGAAGTCGCTGCTGCCAGCGAGTTCATCCACTTCGCCTGCACCAGCGAAGACATCAACAACCTGTCCCACGCCCTGATGCTGCAAGAGGCGCGCGAAACCGTCATCCTGCCCAAACTTGCCGAAATCATCGAAAAACTGACCGCTATGGCGCACGACCTTGCCGCCGTCCCGATGATGAGCCGCACCCACGGCCAGCCCGCCACGCCGACCACTTTGGGCAAAGAAACCGCCAATATCGTGTACCGCCTGCAACGCCAGTTTAAAATCCTTCAGGCGCAAGAGTTCCTCGGCAAAATCAACGGCGCGGTCGGCAACTACAACGCCCATATGGCGGCCTATCCCGATGTGGATTGGGAAACACACTGCCGCAACTTTGTCGAAATCAGCCTCGGTCTGACCTTCAACCCCTATACCATCCAAATCGAACCGCACGACTATATGGCGGAGTTTTTCCAAACCCTCAGCCGCATCAACACGATTCTGATCGACTTCAACCGCGATGTTTGGGGTTATATTTCATTGGGTTACTTCAAACAAAAAGTCAAAGCGGGCGAAGTCGGTTCTTCCACGATGCCGCACAAAGTCAACCCCATCGACTTTGAAAACTCCGAAGGCAACCTCGGTATGGCCAACGCCGTATTGGGTTTTTTGGCGGAAAAACTACCCGTCTCACGCTGGCAGCGCGATTTGACCGACAGCACCGTCTTACGCAATATGGGCGTGGGCGTGGGCTATGCCGTGTTGGGCTTCGCCGCCCACCTGCGCGGTCTGAACAAGCTCGAACCCAACCCTGCCGCCCTTGCCGCCGATTTGGATGCCACTTGGGAGCTGCTCGCCGAGCCGATTCAAACCGTGATGCGCCGTTACGGTGTCGCCAATCCTTACGAAAAACTGAAAGACCTGACGCGCGGCAAAGGCGGCATCACGCCCGAAGTGCTGAAAGTCTTCATCGGATCGCTGGAAATCCCTACCGAAGCCAAAGCAAAATTGCTTGAGCTGACCCCCGCGCTGTATGTGGGCAAGGCTGAAGCGTTGGCGAAACGGATTTGAGCGTTTATTGAAACCGATGCCGTCTGAACGCGCGTTCAGACGGCATTTTTAAAATACCGGATATACAGGGGCGATATTGATGCAAGCTGTCCGATACAGACCTGAAATTGACGGATTGCGGGCTGTCGCCGTGCTATCCGTTATTATTTTCCACCTGAATAACCGTTGGCTGCCCGGAGGATTCCTGGGGGTGGACATTTTCTTTGTCATCTCAGGATTCCTCATTACCGGCATCATTCTTGCCGAAATACGGGACGGTTCTTTTTCTTTCCGGGATTTTTATACCCGCAGGATTAAGCGGATTTACCCTGCCTTTATTGCGGCCGTGTCGCTGGCTTCGGTGATTGCCTCTCAAATCTTCCTTTACGAAGATTTCAACCAAATGCGGAAAACCGTGGAGCTTTCTGCGGTTTTCTTGTCCAATATTTATTTGGGGTTTCAGCAGGGGTATTTCGATTTGAGTGCCAACGAGAACCCCGTACTGCATATTTGGTCTTTGGCGGTAGAGGAACAGTATTACCTCCTGTATCCCCTTTTGCTGATATTCTGCTGCAAAAAAACCAAATCGCTACGGGTGCTGCGTAACATCAGCATCATCCTGTTTCTGATTTTGACTGCCTCATCGTTTTTGCCAAGCGGGTTTTATACCGACATCCTCAACCAACCCAATACTTATTACCTTTCGACACTGAGGTTTCCCGAGCTGTTGGCAGGTTCGCTGCTGGCGGTTTATGGGCAAACGGAAAACGGTAAACAGCAAACAGAAAATGGAAAACGGCAGTTGCTTTCATTACTCAGCCTGAGCGCGTTGCTTATCTGCCTGTTTGTGATTGACAAACATGATCCGTTTATCCCGGGAATTACCCTGCTCCTTCCCTGCCTGCTGGCGGCACTGCTTATCCGGAGTACGCAATACGGGACACTTCCGACCCGCATCCTGTCGGCAAGCCCCATCGTATTTGTCGGCAAAATCTCTTATTCCCTATACCTGTACCATTGGATTTTTATTGCCTTCGCCCATTACGTTACAGGCGACAAACAGCTCGGACTGCCTGCCGTATCGGCGGTTGCCGCATTGACGGCCGGATTTTCCCTGTTGAGTTATTATTTGATTGAGCAGCCGCTTAGAAAACGGAAGATGACCTTCAAAAAGGCATTTTTCTGCCTTTATCTCGCCCCGTCCCTGATACTGGTCGGCTATAACCTGTACGCGAGGGGGATATTGAAACAGGAACACCTCCGCCCGCTGCCCGGCGCGCCCCTTGCTGCGGAAAATCATTTTCCGGAAACCGTCCTGACTCTCGGCGACTCGCACGCCGGACACTTGCGGGGTTTTTTGGATTATGTCGGCGGCAGGGAAGGGTGGAAAGCCAAAATCTTGTCCCTCGATCCGGAGTGTTTGGTTTGGGTGGATGAGAAGCTGGCAGACAACCCGTTGTGCCGAAAATACCGTGATGAAGTTGAAAAGGCCGAAGCCGTTTTCATTGCCCAATTCTATGATTTGAGGATGGGCGGACAGCCCGTGCCGAGATTTGAAGCGCAATCCTTCCTGATACCCGGATTTCAAGCCCGATTCAGGGAAACCGTCAAGAGGATTGCCGCCGTCAAACCCGTCTATGTTTTTGCAAACAACACATCAATCAGCCGTTCGCCCTTGAGGGAGGAAAAATTGAAAAGATTTGCTATAAACCAATATCTCCAACCTATTCAAGCCATGGGAAATATTGAAAAGAGCAATCAGGCGGTCTTTGATTTGGTTAAAGATATCCCCAATGTGCATTGGGTGGACGCACAAAAATACCTGCCCAAAAACACGGTCGAAATACACGGCCGCTATCTTTACGGCGACCAAGACCACCTGACCTATTTCGGTTCTTATTATATGGGGCGGGAATTTCACAAACACGAAAGCTTGCTCAAGCATTCACACGGCGGTGCATTGCAGTAGCCTGCCTTGCCGTCCGATATCGTTTGTGCTGCCGTGCACCGTTTCCCGTTCAGGTCGGCGGACGGTTCTCATTTGCCGTTTTGAGAGACAGTGGCTGGAAATAACTGTTCTCTTGATGCTTTTCCCTCCCCTGCGGGAGGGAATTTTTAATCAAAACCCCAATTGCCTTTCCAAACTCTCCACCAGATTGTCATCCAGTTTCAAAGCCTGCGACAGGCGGGCGAGGAAGACGGTTTCTTTCCGCGACAAATCGGCACATACCAGTCTTGCCGCCAGATAGGCCTCCGCCGCCAGTGCCTCATCGTTGCCGACGGAGGCGGCGATGTCTTCGATGCTTGCGGGAAGGCGGTATTCGGCGGCGAGCCATGCGGCAGTTTCGGGGTCTGTGCCGCTTTCCTGTCCGATAGCCCGGCGTTCGGCTTCGTCTATCATGCCGTCTGAAGCGGCGGCGGCTATCATGGTGCGCAATACGGTGCGGCTGTATGTTTCTTCAGTTTCTCCGGCAGGTTGGAAATCGCTTTGTGTTACGGTTGCCCGCCCTTTGTTTTGCTGCCACATCTGATAGCCCCGGTAGGCGAGGTAGCCCAAAGCGGCGGCCGAACCGATTTTGGTGATGGTTTTGCGGTTTTTACCGTTCAGCAGCATGGAGGCGACACCGGCAACCAGCGCGCCTCCGCCAAATGAATTGAGCGGGCTGTCGGAGAATGTGGTGCCTTTTTTTTGAACCGTGCTTAAGACTTGGTTGAGCAGCCGGGTGAAGTTCATGATTTTTCCTTTCTGTTGCGGGAAGGGCGGTATGTTTACCCTATCCTTTTAAACGGTGGCAGGCCGGCTAGTAATTGTTGACCGTACCGCTGTGTTTTGATGCGGTTGTCGAGGATGGTTACGCGGCCGTAGTCTTGTTCGGTGCGGATGAGGCGGCCGACAGCCTGGATGAGTTTGATGCCGGCTTCGGGGACGGTGATTTCAATAAAAGGGTTGCCGCCGCGCTGTTCTATCCAGCGGTTTTGGGTTTTTTCGATGGGGTTGTCCGGCATCGCAAACGGCAGCTTGGCAATGATAACTTGCACGCAGGCTGTGCCGGGCAGGTCGAGGCCTTCGGCAAAACTGTCGAGGCCAAAAATAATGCTGGCTTTGCCTTCTTCTATGGCCTGGTGGTGTTTTTGCAGGAGGACGGCTTTGGGTAATTCGCCTTGTACGAGCAAGAGCGGCAGGTAGTCTCCGGGCAGGCGCAGGGCGACATCCTGCATTTGTTTGCGCGAGGAAAACAGGACGAGCGTGCCGATGGCTTCGGTGGGTGAAATAAGCTTGGGCAGCCATTCGATGATGGCGGCGGTGTGGGCTTCGGGGTCTTTGGGGCTGGCGTATATGGGGGGGATGTAGAGTTCGCCCTGTTTTTCAAAGTCAAAGGGGCTTTTGAGGGCGAGGGTGGTGGTTTCGGGCAGCCATTGCAGCCCGGTTTGGCGCAGCATTAGGTTAAAGTTGCCCAAGGATTGCAGGGTGGCGGAGGTCAATACCGCGCCTGCCGCGCGCCGCCATAGGCTGTTGGCAAGGTGGGACGCGCTGCTGATGGGGCTGGCGTTGAAAATGTAGTCGTTTTTGTCGTCGGCACGGCGGGTTATCCATTTTGCCAGCGGCTCTTCGCCTTCGAGGGGGACGGTGGAGAGCAAATCCCAAACCGCGCTGATTTGTTCGATACGGGCGATAAAAAGGCCGAACTCGCTGGTCAGGCGGTCGAGGAGCGCGCCGTCTTGTTCTTTTTCGCGGCGTGCGGCAGAAAGCGCATCGTTCAGCCCGATAACGTGTTTGAGCAGGCTGCGCGCAGCAATGGCCGTATTGGAAACGGTGGTTTCGAGGCCTTCGGGGATTTTGCCGTCTTCCCACAGCCAAGTCGGTTCGCTGTTGGTTCGTCTGTCGTTTTCAGACACCCCCAGACTTAAAGACGGCTCTTCTGCCAAATGGAATTGCCATTCATGCAGGCTGTCGAGCAAGGATGCGGCGGCTTCGTCGGCCAGGTTGGCAAGTTCGGCTTTATCGGTAAGTGCGGCAATTTTGCCGGTAAGCTGCGGCAGTTTTTCCAGCGTCCATACGGAAATATTCCATGAATGTTCGGCGGCAAAACGGCTGAGGGCTTTTTTGGGCAGGTGGTGCGCTTCGTCTATGCAATAAAAACTGTTTTCGGGCGCAGGCAGAATCACGCCGCCGCCCATGCTGATGTCGGCAAGCAGAAGGTCATGGTTGGCAACGACGACATCGACGGTTTCCAAGACATCGCGTGCCAGGTAAAAAGGGCATTCCGGACGGTTGGGACAGGCGGTTTTCAGGCAGCCGTGGCGGTCGTTGGTCACTTTGAGCCAAATCGCGTCATCGATTTTTTCCGGCCAAGTGTCGCGGTCGCCATTGAACCGTCGGGCGGAAAATTCGTCGGCGATGTCGCGCAGCAGCTTCAATTCTTCGGGCTTGGGTTTGCTGTCCCACAAGACGGCAGGGGCTTCAAAGCCGAGCAGGTTTTGCTGGGCGTTGCTTTGCGTCAGTTGATAGAGTTTGTAAGGGCAAAGATAGCGGCCGCGCCCTTTGGCAAGTGCAAAGGTCAGCTCCAAACCGCTTTTTTCAACCAGAAACGGCAAATCACGGTCAACCAACTGCTCCTGCAAGGCAACCGTCGCGCTGCTCACAATCAGCCGCTTGCCGCGCGTCTGCGCCATAATGCCGCCCGCAAGCAGGTAGGCAAGCGATTTGCCCACGCCGGTCGGGCCTTCGATTACGGCAATGCTCTCGCCCTCGCGCTTGGGCGGCTCGCCGCCCTCTTCGCGCGTCAACGTCCGCGAAAAAGCGTTGGCAACCGCCGCAATCATTTCCCGCTGCGAAGCACGCGGACGGAAACCGGGCAGGTTTTTGCCGATGTTTTGGTAATGGTCGCGGATGGCGTTTTTTTCTAAATCGGTGAGCATGGCGTTTTGTACGGCGGTAGAAGTGGGCTTATTTTAACATTGCACGGAAGCGGTACAATATCGTTGTCGGAAAGGGGGTGAGGTGAATCGTGCGGACGTGGTTGGTTTTTTGGTTGCGGCGTTTGAAATACCCGTTGTTGCTTTGGATTGCGGATATGCTGCTGTACCGGTTGTTGGGCGGCGCGGAAATCGAATGCGGCCGTTGCCCTGTACCGCCGATGACGGATTGGCAGCATTTTTTGCTGGCGATGGGAACGGTGTCGGCTTGGGTGGCGGTGATTTGGGTATATCTGATTATTGAAAGTGAAAAAAACGGAAGATATTGAGTCATTCGGACACAATGCCGTCTGAAACGGAAGTTCAGACGGCATTTGTTTTAGGTTGCCGTGCCGCTTAGGGGATACCGGCGACAGGATAGGCTGGATAGCCGTGGGTGTCGATGCTGCCGGCGGCGCGCCACGGGGTATGGATGACTGCCGCCGGTAGGTGGGCAAGCTCGGGGATGTGCCGTCTGACAAAGGTGCCGTCGGGGTCGGTCTTGTGTGCGGCGGCGGCAATGTCGGGGCAGGTTTGCAGTGAGGCGACAAGCCGCCAGTTACCTTGGTTGATTGCTGCATCGAAATCAGTCAGCTGCCGGGCAAACCATATCTCGCCTTCGCGGCGGGGGAGGTTTAAAACGTGGCAGAAAAAATCCGCGCTCAAGCGTCTCAGGGCGGGGTGGAGGCTGCCGGTTTTATGCAAACAGCGCATCGCGGCATCGATAATCGGAATGCCGGTCTGGCCCTGCTGCCAAAGCGTCAGGCGCAGGGTGTGTTCCGGATTGCTGTCTGAAGGGTCGTCATCCGTGTGCTGCAAGGCAAGTTGGAGGAAAAAATCGCGGCGGATGATGTTGTCCGCCCACGCGTTCAGACGGCGTTCGAGGCTTTCCCGCGCGAGCAGGCGCGGCGAGATGCAGCCGGCACTCAAATACGCGCCCATCAGCGAAGTGTTTTTTCGCGAAGGGAAATCCTTTAAAACGGAGTAGGAAGCCGCCTGTTCGAGAAACCGCCGCCACTGCCGCCAAGCCGCCGTTTCGCCGCCGTTTTGCGGCAGGAAGATGCCGTCTGAAAGCGCGGCAGGCTGCGGGGTGGGCAGGTTTTCGGGGAAGGGTTGGTGGTATGCCGTGAATAGATCCGGACCGGCGGGGGGTTGCTTGGAAAAGCGGCCGAGCCATACTTCGCGGTAGCGGTCGAAATCGGCATATGCCGTGCCGCCGTCGGGTATCAGGTCGGTTTTGCCGAAAACGGAACGGTCGTTGACGAAGGTTAACGCGATGCCGTGTTTGTCCAATTCGTGCCAAAGGGCGTTGTCGGCGAGTTTGTCGGAAAAAGTATGGGATTCGTCGGCGATGACGGCGCGGATATTGAGGCGGACGGCGAGCCGGACGAGCCCGGCAGGCGATGCCGCCGTGTAGAGCGGAATGCCGCGCCCTGCAAGCCCTTGGGCGAGTTCGGCGGCGGATTGGCGGTAGAACGCGGCGCGGCGCGGGTTGTCTGTTTCGGTATCGTCAATCCAGATACCGATAACGGGCGAACCTTCGGCAACGGCGGCGCATAAGGCGGTGTTGTCGCGGATACGGAGGTTTTGGCGGAACCAGACGAGCGTGTGCGCGGTGCGCGTGTCCGCATAAAGGGGGCGGGCGGTTTCAGACGGCATTTCGGCAGCCTTTCCTGCTGGCGATTTTTTCGTTCAGAAAATCGATGAAGCTGCGGACTTTCGCACTCAAAAACGCCCTGTCCGCATAAACGGCGTTCAGCCGGTCGGTCGGGACGGTATATTCGGGCAGCAGCCTCACCAGCGTGCCGCAGCGCAAATCGTGTTCCGCCGCCCAAAGCGGCTGATAACCGATGCACGCGCCCGCCTTAATCATTTCGCGCATCATCAGCGTGTTGTCGGTACGGATGACGGGGGTCAGCTCAAGCCGGTATTTTTTGCCGTCCGATTTGCGGGTGAGGTCGAGTTTCTGCTGGTTGGTGTAGGTCGGCAGGACGGCGGGTAGCCCCGCCACTTCTTCCGGCGTTTCCGGTACGCCGTTGCGCCTCAGGAAATCGGGCGAGGCAAACAGGGCAAATTCGATTTCCGCCAGCGGGCGCGCAATCAGCGACGGGGACAGGGTTTGGGAAACGCGCAACGCCAAATCCACGCCTTCGGCAATCAAATCGACGTGGCGGTTGTCCAAAATCAGTTCTAATGTTACTTCGGGATAACGTTCGCGGTATTCCGCCAGCCAGTTGCATATCTGGCTGCCGGCAAACCACAGCGGCATCGTTACGCGCAGCAGCCCCTGCGGTTTTTCCGTCCCCCCGGCGGCTTTTTGCGCGGCATCGTCGAGCGTGTCGAGCGCGTAACTGCATTGCCGGTAGTATTCTTCCCCGGCTTCGGTCAGGCTGAGGTTGCGGCTGTTGCGGTGCAGGAGTTTGGCTTGGACGGTGTTTTCCAAGTGGCTGACGTGTTTGCTTGCCATTGCGGTGGAGATGCCGAGCGCGTCGGCGGCGCGGGTGAAGCCGCCGCTTTGGATGACTTGGCGGAAAACTTTGATGCTGAACAGGGTGTCCATATTTTCTTGTGTGGAAAAGTTGTATCAATAAAAGCAGTATATATTTGAAAAGGGGAAACATCTATACTCTGCCGCCTGAAATGAAGACAAATATCAAAGGAGCTTTTATGTCCGATTGCTGCAACCGTATCCAACCTGTTCTGCTTTCTGTTTTGCGTATCGTAACCGCCTACCTGTTTTTGTTGCACGGTACGTCAAAATTCTTCGCCTTCCCCATTGAAATGGGCAGCGGTTCGCCCGGCGGGCTGATGCTGCTTGCCGGTATTTTGGAAGTCGTTGGCGGCATTTTGCTGGTGTTGGGCTTGTTTACGCGCCCTGCCGCGTTTGTTTTGTCCGGTCAGATGGCGGTTGCCTATTTTATGGCGCACGCTTCCGGAAATGCTTTGTTCCCGATTGCCAACGGCGGCGAGTCCGCAGTGCTGTTCTGCTTCGTATTCCTCTATATCGCGGCGTCGGGCGGCGGAGCATGGTCGCTGGACAGGCTGTTTTTTAAGCGTAAAGCCTGAACCGGACTGTCTAAAGTGTATTTTGTTGAATGTTTTTGAGGAAAAGAAATGACCCGTCAATCCCTGCAACAGGCTGCGGAAAGCCGCCGTTCCGTTTATTCGTTAAATAAAAACCTGCCTGTCGGCAAAGATGAAATCGTCCAAATCGTCGAACACGCCGTTTTGCACACACCTTCTTCGTTCAATTCCCAATCTGCCCGTGTAGTCGTGCTGTTTGGCGAAGAGCACGACAAAGTGTGGCAATTTGTCGAAGATGCGCTGCGTGCCGTCGTGCCTGCCGATAGTTTTGAACCGACCGCGCAAAAATTGAAGCTGTTTAAGGCGGGTGCGGCAACTATTTTGTTTTATGAAGATCAAAATGTTGTCAAAGGTTTGCAGGAGCAGTTCCCTGCCTATGCCGCCAACTTTCCCGTTTGGGCGGACCAGGCGAACGCGATGGTACAGTATGCCGTCTGGACGACTCTTGCCGTGGTCGGCGTAGGTGCAAACCTGCAACATTACAACCCCTTGCCCGATGCGGCGATTGCCAAAGCGTGGAATATCCCCGAAAACTGGTTGTTGCGCGCGCAAATGGTCGTCGGGGGAATCGGTGCGCCTGCCGGAGAAAAAACGTTCCAACCCGTTGCAGAACGTTTGAAAGTGTTCGGCGCATAATTTCGCGGGTAAAAAAATGCCGTCTGAACAGGATTCAGACGGCATTTTTCAGTATCAGGCAACGAGTTTTTCGCATTCTTTGATACAGTCGAGGCAGGACTCGTAACAGGCTTTGCATTCCGCATGGTGGGCAGCATGTTCTTTACAGGCTTTGGAACATTGTTTGCATGCTTCGAGGCATACTTTTGCCGCGTCGCGTGTCAGAGGGGAATTTTGTGCGGCAAGGTCGTGCACCGCGCCGCATAAGGCAAGCATCTGGCGCACGGCAACCGCGCAGTCGGACATAGACGTGTCGCCCTGGGTAAGCAGGGACAGACAGTGTGTCAGGCAAACCTGTCCGGCATCCAGACAGTGTGCGGCAGTTTGGCGGACGGCGGTGTAGGCGGATGCGGCGGCAGGCTGCATATCGTGATGATGATGGTGGTCGGCGTGTCCGTGTGCACGCGCGAAAGAAGCGGCGGAAGCCAGGGAGACGGCAGCGGCGCTGCCCAAAAATTGACGACGGTTCATAATGTTTCCTTTATGGTTTAAGAAAGTAGGGCAGGCACAAGGCACTCCCCCGCATACTGCCCCGACCGTGGGGCTTTTTTGAACAACCGACTGATTTTGCCGGTGCGGGATTGTCGCACGGACAGGCAGTTCGGCTATTCGGAAATTTAAGAAAAGGCGCGCCGCCCTGTTTTAAAATGATGCAAGATGGCACGCGGATATGGTAGCAGACAAAATGCCGTCTGAAAATCGGTTCAGACGGCATCCGTTTTCAAACCTTACAAACCCGGGAACATCCCTTTCATCCCCCTCATTCCTTTCGCCATACGCATCAGGTTGCCCAAGCCTTTCCCGCTGAACATCTTCATCATCTGCTGCATTTGTTCAAACTGTTTGAGCAATTTGTTCACTTCCTGCACGGTCGTACCTGCACCCATCGCAATACGGCGTTTGCGGCTGGCTTTGAGCAGGGCGGGGTTGGCGCGTTCTTTAGGGGTCATCGAGTTGATGATGGCTTCGACTTTGCCCATTGCTTTTTCAGCAGTGCCTTCGGGGATTTGTTTCGAGATTTGACCCAGTTCGCCCGGCATTTTTGACATCAGGCTTTCCAAGCCGCCCATATTGCGCATCTGCTGGATTTGTTCTTTAAAGTCATTGAGGTCAAAGCCTTTGCCTTTTTGTAGCTTTTTCGCCATTTTGGCGGCGGCTTCTTCATCAATACCTTTTTGGACGTCTTCAATCAGGGTCAATACGTCGCCCATGCCGAGGATACGGCTGGCAAGACGGTCGGGGTGGAAAGATTCGAGGCCGTTGATTTTTTCGCCGACACCGATAAATTTAATCGGCTTGCCGGTTACGTGGCGTACGGACAAAGCTGCGCCGCCGCGCGAGTCGCCGTCCATCTTAGTCAATACGACACCGGTCAGCGGCAGGGCTTCATTAAATGCCTGAGCAGTGTTCACCGCATCCTGACCCAGCATCGCATCGATGACGAACAAAGTTTCCACCGGGTTGACCGCCGCATGAAGCGCTTTGATTTCGTTCATCATCTCTTCATCGATTGCCAAACGACCGGCGGTATCGACCATCAAGACATCGTAAAAATGTTTTTTGGCGTAATCGACGGCGGCAGTTGCAATCTCAACCGGTTTTTGGTTGGTATCGGATGGAAAAAAGTCCACGCCGACCTGTTCGGCCAACAGACGCAGCTGTTCAATCGCGGCAGGGCGGTAAACGTCGGCGGATACCACCAAAACCTTTTTCTTCTGATCGTTTTTCAACAGGCGGGCGAGTTTGCCGACGGTTGTTGTCTTACCTGCGCCCTGTAAACCGGCCATCAAAACAATGGCAGGCGGTGAAACCGACAAATCCAGCGTTTTGTTTTCCTTGCCCATCAGTTCGACTAAGGCTTGGTTGACCACGCCGATAAATGCCTGATCCGGCGTCAGGCTGCCCGCCACTTCCTGACCGAGGGCCTTTTCTTTGACGTTGTTGACGAACTCTTTGACGACAGGCAGGGCAACATCCGCCTCAAGCAGGGCGAGGCGGACTTCGCGCAAGGCTTCTTTAATATTGTCTTCGGTCAGTTTGGCCTGCCCCCGGATGTTTTTGAGGACATTGCTGAAGCGGCTGGTTAAATTGTCTAACATACTGGTCCTTGGTCTGAATAAGAATAGCTTGCCCCATCAGGGGCATTCTTTGTTAAAATAAAATCAAAATAATTTGATGCGGCTTGTGTGCCAGACAGCATATCGGCAAATCCGTCAAGGCTTGCCCGAAACGGGGATTTTACAATTCCAACGTTAAAAGTTCCAATATTTCATAAGCGGCCGCATACGGCGCAACAGTATAGATAGAGAAAGTCCACCATGCCGACAGTTTTCATCTTTTTGACGGCGGTTTACGCAGGATTGGGTGCATTTGCATGGCACTGCCAACAGCAGGGGCGCGGCCGGGATTACCCGTGGAAGACGGAATTACCGGTTTTGGGCGCGGCATTGACCGTCCACGGCGCGGCACTACTTATGCCGGTCATTCAAGACAAAATCATCATTATGGGCTTCGGGTATTCCGGCAGCCTGATTGTTTGGATGATGCTGTTTATTTATTTTGCCGGCAGCTTTTTTTATCCGCTGCGCGGAGTGCAGTTGCTGCTGTATCCTTGCGCCGCACTGATGCTGCTGTCAGGTTTGGTTTTTCCTGGAAAATTCTCGGGATATGAAATTACCGACCTTCCCTTTATGCTGCATATTGGAACTTCGCTGCTCGCATACGGGCTGTTCGGCATCGCAACATTATTGTCCGTTTTGACCCTGCTGCTGAATCGGAGCCTGCACCGCAGGAACTTCTCCAAGCTCGCAGGATTCCTGCCGTCGCTGCTCAGTTTGGAAAAACTCATGTTCCAGGCCATGTGGGCAGGTTTCATCCTGCTGACCTATTCCGTCGTCAGCGGCACATTCTTCGCCGAAGCCGTATTCGGCAAACCCATGACCTTTACCCATAAAACCGTATTCGGCATATTGTCATGGCTGATTTACGGCGGACTGCTGCTCAAGCACAGCATGACCGCATGGCGCGGCAAAAAAGCCGCCGTGTGGACCATCATCGGATTTGTCAGCCTTATGATTGCCTATATGGGCAGCAAGTTCGTATTGGAAATCATTCTGAAAAGATAAGAAGAGCCAACAGATGCCGTCTGAAGCCCCAAGTTTCAGACGGCATATTCACAAAGGCGCACCAGCCAGAGGAGGGGGAGGAAGGGATTATTGGAGGCGGTGCAGCGTTTGGCGGAAATAAAAAACCTTATCCGACAGAGATATGACAACATTTCCCAAAAAAATCCCGCTGAAAGTATTGACCGTATACGTCTTCAAGCGTATAGTTCGCTTCTTCGCTGCTGACGAAACGGCGGTGATGAAGTAGTTCAAACGCTCTTTAACAAAACAGATTACCGATAAGTGTGAGTGCCTTGAGCCTCACACTGTTTGAAAGACAGACA